>JBCBQE010000290.1:0-7687 GCA_039820385.1 Cyanobacteria bacterium J06635_10 | reverse complement strand
GAACTTCCTGATTTTTTAAATGGAATTTAGGAAAAGCTAAATAATCGGTAACTGTTGATTTTGCCTATAATTAGGAAAAATGTGACTAATTTTAGATTTATCTAAATTCATGTGACGCTGTAAAACTGTAGTAATTACGTCTCCAAAATCAGTAGTTATTTCTAAATCCCGTCTTTGATAAAGTTGATTATTAGATAAGCATCGCTTATAATGGGCAGACTTAAGCAGGAGTGCGATAAGGAATTACGATCGCTCTGGGTTATATAGTAAGTAATTAAATGAGTGCGGAGGTAGGCGCAGAGTTACCTGCTCCTTTAGTGCCAAATTAAAAAAAAATCGCGTACTATATTGGTATCCCCTTCGTAAATATCTCAGGACTAGACTGCTCAACTCAAGGGGTATCCACCCCTATAGGGGGATTTAACTTCACGGAAGTCAAACCGTAAATCCCCTATAGGGGTGAGATACCACACAGTAAAGAGCAGGCTAGTGATGCGCGTTTAGACTATACACAAGGATGACGATACATCATCCAGATTGCAAGGATTATTTACCAATAATTAGTACGCGATTTATTTAGTTTTTCTTTAGTTATTGACACTCACGAGCGTGTTGCATTCGTAGTGCAAGAATGTGTTCGCATGGCCCTTTAAACAGTTTATTTTGTTTATGCCAGTTACAAGTACATTCTGCATTTATTATACGCTCGTCAGAATCGATCGTCAAACTTGGATTGTAATTATTAACTGTACCTTGTAAGGTTAATTTCCCATCTCGATCGTTTACGGATAAAATCCTGACTGAATTACTATTGAGAAACTTGGTGGCGTTTGATTCTCGTTCGTTAGCAAAGCGCAATCTATCCATTGGTAAAGGCTCTCTACTCAATTCCCGTACTCGATAAACTTGTTTATTCAAGTCGTATATCACTCTTCCAGCTTGCGTGTAAACACTTAAGGCTCCAGTCACGGCAGCACGACTTAAATTCAATCTTTGCGCTAAACTGTCGGCGGTTTCTAACCAATTCTCTCGCAAACCGTTAAAAATTAATTTTTGCGTCCATTCATCGACATCAGCGCGTGGTGCCATTAAATCAAAGTTACCAGATTGTGACCAATCATTTGCTGTCCAACCAGATAAACCTAAAGTAAAGGACATATCTCCCAAGTCAGCGACATAAAATGAAGGCATTCCCGTACCTAAAAGATAAACGGTGAATTTTTTGGCGATGGGAATAAGTCTTTCGAGAATATGTAAACGTCTTCTTCCCCATACGCGGATGGTTTGTTCTTGATTTCCAGTATAGGGCGATCGCGCACAAACTATTTCAATATCCCATGGATCGAAGATGATTTTTACTGGTTCTCCTGGTTTAAGATGATAACGGATGCTGCGGGGGCCTTTTTTTTCTTTGTGGCGACGTAAGACTAAACAGATATTATGAATATCCATTGGGTGTAAGTCGAATTGAGTGCTGGGTAAACACATGGCGGAGCTTACTTGTAGGAATCCTCTTACCCAGCTATCTGGTAAATCGATTTTGACTTCTTTATAAGCTTCTTCGTTGGTGGTTTGCACTTCAAAGCCGGATGGATCTACTTGAAATTGTGTAGTTTTGTAACTGCGGATTTTTTGAAATTCGTCGTATAAGGCAGCGGAATAATCTATGTTAGTGGTACCGCAAGCGAATTCGTTGATGTTTTTAAAGACTTCATAACTAGCACCGAGTCTTCCATAGGTTGATTCATCTTCGCTGAAGCATTCAAAAAATACTTCATCTGGGTGTACTGTAATTACTGGATCGAAGACGAAATACATATCTAATCGTTTTTGGAAAGCATAATTTCGGAATTCATTTCTTGCTTTATAATAAGAACGAAATCTTTCATCTTTACGGCGATATAATTCGTTTAATTCTTCTTGTAGAGGTTTGATTTTGGCTGCGACTTCTTGTCTTGCGACTGCGACTAAATCCCAGTCAATTTCATCTTGTTGTTTGCGCCATTCTAGATAAGCGGTTTTATCTTTTGGTTTGAAACGTAAGTCGGAAACAACGACATCATGTAAGGCGCTAATTGCTTCGCGAAAGGCTACGTTTTGATGTAATTCACCGACGAAGTAAGTGGGAGGGCGTTTGGTGTCTGGGGAGAATGACATTTGGGTGTTGTTGGCGCTTCCTTTGACGGATGTGTTTCCTTTATATGAGTAGTTAAATTCCATTTTTTTACCTTTTTTATTTGTTAAATGAACCGTAGGATATAACCTCACCCCCAGCCCCTCTCCTTGTCAAGGAGAGGGGTGTATTTCTGGTTCCCAGTTTCTGATTAGAAAACAAGTAGAGCCTTTTGAAATACATTACCCCCTCTCCTTAATAAGGAGAGGGGTGCCCGTAAGGGCGGGGTGAGGTTTAACTCCTGACTTCTACTACTGGTTTTATTTTAATTGGTAGTGTTAAGTGGGGATAATTTTTATGGATTTTCAACATGATTTGTATGGCTGAGGATTTATCGGCGATCGCCATTGTTACGGATTGTCTTGTCATGATTTCTGCTACAATTTTGGCGGCTGTTTCTGATTTTTGTGCTTCTGATTCTAGAAATGTAAATGTCCGTTTTTTGGCGATGCTACCGCGATTGACGCGAGATAGGATGCTAATGAAAAATGGTGCGAGTTGTTGTAGTTTTTCGGTGTCGTCTTTGGCGTAGTTTTCGAGATAATTGGTAGCAAATAACTGCATATCTGCTGATGGATGCTCGCTAAATTTTAATAAGTATTCTTCTCCGTCGAGGCTTTGGAAGTTACGGGTTAATAAATCTCTTCCGAGTCTTCTTGCTTCTTCTCGCACGCTGTCGCAAATAGTGACTAAAACTTCGGGGGTAAATTCGTTTTCGCCGAATTCGGTTGTGAATAGTTTAAATGCGAATTCGCGGGAGTCTTGCCATTTGGCTTCTAACATTCTGACAGCGGCAATCATTTCTTGGGAATCAGCTCGCAGACGGTTGGAGATTTGGGAAAGCATTTGATGGGAAGCTTTTCTGATTGCTGCGACTTCATGGTTACCAAGTTTGACGATTTCGCTGGCGGTAAATTCTTCTATCCAGGTTTGATAATTAGCTGTTAGCAGTAAACCTCCTAATTCTTGTGCTGGGGATGATTTGGCTTTGAGCAGCATAATAGTGGTTTCTTTGGAGATGCTTGTCATCCATGGTGGTAAATCTTTTAAAAGAGTTACTAGGAAGCTGTGAATTCCTTCGTGTTTTTCTTTTGTAAGTAAGATTTCGATAAAATCGGATGCTATCTCGATGCAGAAGTTGGGGTTTGCTGCTGTTAAACGGTTGATTACAGGTTTGATGGCGTTGCGGATTTCTGAGTTTGGGTTAATTGCGATAGCGAAGCGCTGCTGCAAGCAGATCGCAATAATTAATTCTTTTTCTTCGTGAATTAGTTTATCATCGGGTAATTGTCCGAATAGTCGGATACCGAGTACTCGTAATGATTCGTTTTCGGATGCGAGAAGTGATTCGATGATATGAGCGGGTAAGTCTTTGGCGGGAATTTGGTGATTTAATAAGATGCGTGCTCCTAATTCCTGAATTTCGACTATTGAATGGGTGAGTAAGTCGTTGATGACGTTTAAATTTAAGGTGCGGAGTTGCTTCGTGAAGGTTATTAGTAAAATTTCGCTGGCTTCTTTAATTAATTGCGAAATCTCAACCTCCCCTAACCCCTCCTTATCAAGGAGGGGGAGTGAAACCTCCCCTAACCCCTCCTTATCAAGGAGAGGGAGTGAAACCTCCCCTAACCCCTCCTTATCAAGGAGAGGGAGTGAAACCTCCCCTAACCCCTCCTTATCAAGGAGAGGGAGTGAAACCTCCCCTAACCCCTCCTTATCAAGGAGAGGGAGTGAAACCTCCCCTAACCCCTCCTTATCAAGGAGAGGGAGTGAAACCTCCCCTAACCCCTCCTTATCAAGGAGAGGGAGTGAAACCTCCCCTAACCCCTCCTTATCAAGGAGAGGGAGTGAAACCTCCCCTAACCCCTCCTTATCAAGGAGAGGGAGTGAAACCTCCCCTAACCCCTCCTTATCAAGGAGAGGGAGTGAAACCTCCCCTAACCCCTCCTTATCAAGGAGGGGAAGTGAAACCTCTGTTGATTCCTCTTTGTATATAAGGGAAAGTGAGAGTAATTCAACGATAATTTTACCGACAATAACTTGAGCGGTAGATTCGTTAATAACTGCTTTACCTAAAAAGCTTTTTGCAAATTGACGAGTTTCGCTTTGACTGCTTGTAACTAAACCGGCGATAAAGCTGCTGTCTTGAAGGAATTTACCTTGATTTTGTTTAATCCATTTGTAAGCTTGTTTGCGAGCAGCTTCTGATAAACAATTTGCTAAAGCAAGAACTAAATTTTTATTTGGATTTTTAGAATCGTAGTTGACTAAAGCTAATTCAAAACCTAATTGTGCGGTGACTTCATAGGGTTTGTTAACAAGTTTGATAATTGTATCTATATTAATAGAAGCAAGGAAATTGTGACAAGTTCGTAATGCTTTGACAGCAAAGTTATGAACGGGATTACATTCGCTTTCTACAAGTAACTTTAATAATGCTTCCGGTTGCTGCTCCCAAAGTTGAGGAAATGCTTCTTCTCTAACTATTGGCTCAGCATCATTTGGTTTATAATCTCGTTTGGGTATCCATTTTTTTCTATCATACAAACGATAACGGGGACTGTTTTCGTAGAGAATATGATTAAAAGTTAAATAATAAGCGAAAGGGTTTCGATAATAATTCCCGATTCCGTCTGCATCAGAATATTGAAGCAAAATACCAACAGCCATTTTTACATAATCGGGATTGCTTTCTTCTCCCAATTTATTCAAAGCACGCCATACACGATGAAGTAAATATTCACGAGTCTTGTGACTATAAGCAATTCTGGAAGTCGGTTTTTTAAGTTCCTCTGCTACTTCATTAATTCTATTTTCATAACGTCTTGTTTGTTGATTATAATTTCGTTTATAAGGATTTAAAAAATCACCATTTTCCAGCCTTACATACCTTTTACTATCAAAATTTCCCGATTCTTTCTCAAACCGATAAGCAAGAATCCCGAAAACTTCCTCATCACGACGATATTCAGCAATTTTAAAAATATGACGCAATCGCTGAAAATAATTAGGTTTCAAAGGCGCTTTCGATATAACATCAATTAATCCAGAGCGTACAATTTCACTGTCAATTTCATATATCGTTTCCAGAATTTCAAAATCCTGATAATCGCAATCTGCCAAATAAGCTTTTAACTCCGTAGTAAAATCATCAGATGAATCTTTTTTTAACAACTCTTGAAAAAACGACGGTAAATACTCTATCGTTTCTGCTTGTAATTCGGCTTTCTTCTCCTCATCACAAACCTTTAATGTAGCTTCAAAAGCAATACTACTAACAAAATCTGCTGCTTCATTACTTTGAGAAAGCTTCGTTAACACCGCAATTACATCTTTATCATTAGAATTCTGATTACACCAACCCAAAGCCCAAGCAATACAATAATCTTGTAAATCTTCCCCAGTACCCAATAAATTAATTAATAACGGCGTAGCTTCCTTCATTTTAAGCTCTCCCGCACGCCAAATAGCTCTTTCCAACTTCCAAGTGCTGGGTTTATCATCAGCAAGACGGTTGAGAATAGCTTGTTTTCTTCCATCATCAGTTGCTACAGATTGCACTACAGTTGCAGGGCTACTTGCTGCCGAAATATCGATATATCCCTTCTTAGTCTTCTCTCCCACCAACTTATCAAAAACCTGCTGTGCCTCCCTCAAAGCTACAGGTTGAGTAGTTTTCGTACCTTCCTTTAAATTAGCGCCGCGTCTACCATAACGGAAATTGACAAGATATTTATCCGACTCTACTTCACACAAATCAACTTCATATACCTTATCAGAAGAATCTTTTTGATAATGAAGAGTCGTGCGTTTAATTAATTTCATATATTCCCTCTCACCCGATATTTTATTTTCCTATACTTTTTCGGGAGTCGCCACAGGAGGATGGGGAGATAGGGGGATGGGGAGATTAATACTACCTCTTCTTATTCTTCCTCTGCGTGCCTTTGCGCTCAACTTCGCGTACCTTTGCGTTTCAAAAACAAATAAAAATCACGCACAAATTATAATTAATAAAACCTTCGTAAACCTCAAAGGACTAAAATGCTTAACTCACGTGCAAATGAGCATGATTTCAGTTCACTTTTAGAGAAGTAAAACTGGGATAATTCATGCTCGTAAAAGCACAAAGTGAAAAGCATTTTAGTGATGCATGAATTAACTGAGTACATAGATGGCGATCGCACCATCCTTAAATTGCAAGGCTATTTATTAATTACAGCGCGTGATTTAGCAGTAATAAATCAATCATATTCCCGGTTTATCAAATCGTCAAATTATATTTTTCAAGCTTTTTCGTCTTTCTTCCGTCACGACTTGAAGCTCTATAGGTAAAGAAATATCAGGATATTTTTTCTTGATTTTGAACATGATTTCAATTGCGATCGCTTTATCAACAGTTGCCATACTTATCGATTGTCTGCTAATAATTTCGCCAATAATCTTCGCTGCTTCCTGGCTTTTATCTGATTCAGCTTTCAGAAAACTCAAAACTCGTTTTTTTGCACTACGATTTCGATTGACGCTGGATAATACAGTTATAAAATAAGGTGTTAATTCTTTTAGACGTTGAGGATTATTAGCAGCATACTTTTCAAAGTAATTAGTCACAAACTTTTGCATATCGGCTGCTGGATGTTCGCTAAATTTCAAGAAATACTCTTCCCCATCAACTTCTCCGAAATTACGAGTTAATAAATCGCGTCCAATTTTTCTAGCTTCAGCGTGAGTGCTATCGCAAATTGCAATTAAAATATCTGATGTAAAGTCTTTTTCGTCAAACTCTGTTTTCAAGATACGATAAGCAAATTCGCGAGTATCTTCCCATTTGGCATCCAGTATTCGTACTGCTTCTAACATTTCTTGGGAATTATTGCGGAGACGGTTTAAATTTTGTGAAAATAATCTTTGTGCTGCTTGACGAATTGATAGAATATCGTGATTTGCTAATTCTACTATTTCCCTGATGGTAAGTTGTTGATAGAAGCGATCGCTGTTTTGTTCTAATATTATTCCACCTAATTCTTGTACTGATGAAGTTTCGGCGTTAATTAACTTGAATGTGGTTTCTCTGTTAATTATTAGGATAAATTCCTGTAAATTATTTCGCAACAATTTGACTATATAGCTGTAAGTGCCTTCTTGCTTTTCTGGTGTTAGCAGAATATTGATTAATTGAGATACAAGCTCAACCTGCAAACTTGGATTATCAGCAGATTGCGATTTTATATGTTCAAAATAAATAGTTAATAAACTGCTTCCTAATTCTCTAGCATCTTGATTTGTACTTTCTAAGATTCTAATTATAATCTCAAGCGTAAATTCTTCTATATTCAATTCCTGATTGAAAATATTACAAGCAAAATCTTGGGTATCCTTCCACTTTGATTCTAACAATTGTACCGATTCTAGTAATTCTTGGGGATTTGAACGAATATGAGTAAATTTTTCTAGAAATATCTGTCTCCCTTTTTTTTGAATAAATGAATTATTACTATTTGCGAGAGTAATAAT
>JBCBQE010000289.1:0-7697 GCA_039820385.1 Cyanobacteria bacterium J06635_10 | reverse complement strand
ACAATTATCAAATATAGACCAATATATAGGCGATATATTTAATTTTTAAATGATCCAAATTATAAAAACTAAATATTGTAATTTATCTAAAAATGTTACATAGGCTATCATCAAGATTTGGTAAAGCTTTTACCCTTGCGATGCTATCTTGATATTTGATAATTTAACAGTAGTCTACGCTAAAACTCGGATACCCAAGTTGAATAAGTTCGTGTTAGTCTGTTCCAGTTAATAAATAGTGAAAGCAAAAAAAATAAGATTTGGGGTAGATATCATGTCCGAACTGTGCATTCTGGCACCGTGAATTATCTTTCCTCAGTTCAACACTCGCTTTAATTTGATATTAGACGCATGAATCTAAGACTTTTGTGGACTGTTGTAGCAATACTTTCAACCATTTTGGGAACGCCTTCTATTAGTCGCGCTCAAACGGTAAATGAAGCATTAGTTACCTCTCAAGAAGCGCCGGAAAAAAACACAGTTTGGCTGAATGCTAATGGCTCGAAAACTACTGTTACCAAAATTTACGCACACAAGTTAGCAGGTCGTCAGGCAGCAACTCTCTATCTTCGTAACATTCCTGTTTTTACATTTTTGAGTTCTGATTCTGTAGTAACTTCTGATCAGAAAGTAACCGCAGGTGGTAAAAGTCAAGACAGTTCAACAAAAGCGGCAGCAATCGAGGGCAACGATCGCAACCCTGTAGAGAAAGCAACTCTAATAGCAGCTAGAATCAACGATTTAATCGATAACAAAGTGGATGCCAGCAAGATTAACGTTAGCTGGAACGGAAGCACCGAATCTAAATCTGGAAGTAAAACTTTAACCGAACGCTACATTATCAAAGTTGACGGCTCTGAAATTGTCGAAATCAACGACGAAACACGCCTCCCTGATGCGACTAATAATCTTAGAATTGATGCCCTCCAAGCAACAAATCGTTTGCGGAGGCTTTTAGGTAAGGCATCTCCTTTGACAACAATTGCAGGCTTGCCTCCTGAACTTACAGCAGTAAAAACAAAGCCAAAAAAACAAACAACAGCGAAAAGAGTACTAACCAAAAAGCATCACACTAAGATTGCAAGAAGAAGAAGAAGAACTTTTAGAGGTATAGCTTCCTTCTACGGTTATGACGGTTCCGGTAATAAGACAGCTTCTGGCGAAAGATTCAATCCAGAAAGATTAACAGCGGCCCATCGCAGCTTACCTTTTGGTACTAGAGTTCGCGTTACTAATATGCGTAATGGCCGTTCTGTTGTAGTAAGAATTAACGATCGAGGACCTTTCATTCGCGGCCGCGTTATCGATCTTTCCCATCGTGCAGCGCGAGTTATCAGAATGATTGGTAGAGGTATTGCACCAGTTAGAGTTGAAATCTTAGGTAGATAGCAATCAAAGTTACGGTTCTCATGAGAATTTTGTTCTCCTAAAAAAATGATCGTGGGTGCCCTTGACAACGAGTATTGGGTATTACGTCTTACCTATTACCCCTTACTCCTGAGCCTTTAGCTCATTACCGATCGACTGAATAATTAATAATTATCTTGATATTCCTCTATTTATTTCATCTCTTTCCCCAAATTCAGATATAAACTAACGGGGGAAAGTTAGTGTAGATAGAGGTTTTTTGTGCGCCTGTTGACAACAGTCGCGGCTTTACGCTGCTATTTGGATAAATCCGGAAGGCGAATTTTGCCTTTGCATTCCCAAGAGCCGCTACCCCATGAAATTACAACTCGTTTCCAAACAGCAGTAGGCTTGGTTCCCACTATGGGAGCTTTGCATCAAGGTCATTTAAGCTTGATTAAACGGGCGCGGCAGGAAAATGCCATTGTAATTGTCAGTATTTTTGTCAATCCCCTACAATTTGGTCCTGACGAAGATTACGAAAGCTATCCCCGTATTTTGGAACAAGATAAACAACTCTGCCAAGAAGCCGGAGTTGATGCTATTTTTTTGCCAAATCCGGAAGAGATGAGGGTTGAGCGGAAGAATATACAAGATTCACAAGATGTAAATGTTACACAAGTTACTCCCCCATCTGGTATGATATCAGGCTTGTGTGGTACTACTCGGTTAGGACATTTTCCGGGTGTGGCTACTATTGTTACCAAGCTATTTAACTTGGTACAGCCAGACCGAGCTTACTTTGGTCAAAAAGATGGTCAACAATTAGCCATCATTAAACGGCTAGTTACAGATCTTAATTTTGCGATAGAAATTGTCGCTTGTCCAATCATCAGGGAAGCGAATGGTCTCGCTTTAAGTTCCCGCAACCAGTACTTGAGTGCAAGTCAAAAACACTCTGCAGCTGTTTTGTATCGTGGCTTGCAAAAAGCTCGTGCTGCTTTTCGCAGCGGAGTTCGCAAAAGCAGCATACTGATTGAGGCTGTTCTTCAAGAAATAGCAACAGTCGGTGCTGTATCTGTGGAATATATTGAATTGATTGAACCAACTACTTTAATACCTTTAGATGAAATTCAGGAGGAAGGAATGATTGCGATCGCCGCTCACGTTGGGTCTACACGATTAATTGACAATACCATTTTGCGCGATCGCCAACCGATAATCGCCATCGATGGACCCGCTGGTGCCGGTAAATCTACTGTAGCTCGTCAAGTTGCAGCTACATTAGGATTGGTATTCTTAGATACGGGTGCTATGTACCGTGCCGTTACGTGGCTGGTATTAGAAAAGGGAATCCCTTTAGATGATGACTGTGCGATCGCCGAGTTGGCTAACCGTTGTTTAATTAAATTAACTCCCAGCAAAGATTTAAACTCGCCGGTGCAGGTTTGGATTAATGGTAATGAAGTTACCAATAAAATTCGTACGACTGAGGTAACATCCAAAGTCTCGGCGATCGCAGCACAAAGCGCCGTGCGTCAAGCATTAGTGAGACAACAGCAAAGCTGGGGTAAAAAAGGCGGTTTAGTGGCAGAAGGACGAGATATCGGTACTCAAGTATTTCCTGATGCCGAGGTCAAAATATTCTTAACTGCAACCGTATCCGAACGCGCACGCCGTCGTCAGCAAGACTTTCAAAAACAAGGACAACCATCGGTAAGTCTTGAGGAACTCGAACGTAGCATTCAAGAACGAGACGGAAAAGACAGCACTAGACTGGTTTCACCGCTAATGAAAGCAGCAGATGCAATTGAAATAGTTAGTGACGGTTTAACGATTGATGAAGTTACAACTCTAATTGTAAACCTTTATAAACAATGTTTGGCTCATTCGTAATTGCCGTGGGTCAGTAACATGTATTTTCTATTTTCGCATCATAAACAAGCTCTGTCATTCTTTCAAGGAAGATAGAGCATGATTAAATCGTAAAATTCTTTTTTAAACTTACTTAACTTACAGAAGTTTAAGTAAGTTTTCAGCCCTTGCTTAACAGGCTTTGTATTTATATACTGAAAAAATAATGCCGAAAACCAAGGCTGAATTAATCTGGGAAGTTAAACCACAGTCGATTCAAAACGTTCTTGCCTGTAAAAAGGTCAAAAGGGAGTCCACGATTTGTTAAATTTGCTGAAAATAATGGATGAAGAATGGCTAAAAGCTTCAGGACAATTTTTTCATGAGTAGGGTGGGCTACACCCGAATTTACGCTTGGGGACTGTTGGAGCCGACTCCCTTGGCTGAAAACTTGAAGCAAACCCTAAGACAGTTTTCTTTAGTTGAATGATTAGATTTACATAAGTTTAGTCAAGTTTTGTGTAGCAGTTCTCAAATTACAGTTTCTTATAGCACAAATAGCAGTTAACACCGTATGGTGATGACTGCTAATATCATTAGGATTTCTAATAGAATTGAAAAGAAAAAAATATCTTTATAAAAGGTAAGTTATTCCAGCTTTGGGTTGCTTGTAATACCCAATAGCACTAAGCTAAATGGGGTAGGGGGGGATAAAGAAGCATTATATGGATGAATTTACTCTTACCAGCTCGAGATCTTCCCCACGCTTTGCGACAAACAACTTGAAGATAAGCCTTTGACTTAACTACCATGTTCAAAAAAATTGCTGCCAAACTAAAATCTAATTTCCCCGCACCACAAGTACACGCTCATTGTGACGGACCTTGCGGAGTTTACGATCCTTCTTCAGCTAGAATTACAGCAGAAGCTGTACTCTCCATGACTAAGAAAATCTTGGAACTCGATCCAAAAGCCGGAGATCATAAAACTGCAAACACCTTATCTCGTTACATTGCCATCAAAGAAGAACAAGCTCAAAAAACCAAAGAAGACTTATTAATTCTTTGGACAGATTATTTCAAGCCAGTACACCTCGAAAAGTATCCTGACTTGCACGACACTTTCTGGAAAGCAGCAAAACTTTGCTCCGCTTGTAAAGTAGAAGTTAGCTTAGAACACGCCAATGAATTAATGGCAGCCGTAGAAAAAATTCATAATATGTTCTGGGCAACCAAAGATCGCAATGTTGCTTGGTACAAAGCTAGCTAATTTACAGAATTCGGGACAATGAAAGCCCACGGTTTTTATATGTCCTTCGGACACGCTTCGCGAACGTGGGATAAAATTGGAGTAGGCACCGCCAGCGTGCCGTAAAATGATATAGTGACAGTCAACTCAAAGTTAGTTGTAGTTGAAGACCAACAATTGTCAAAGTGTCGATAAAGCCACCTTCCTTGGCTGAATAAGCGATGAATGAAGAATTACAAACTGCCTTCAAATTGCTACAGTTGCTTATGGGAATGCGGAAAAGATTGTGCGTTAGCGGCTCTTCCATGCTTCCCGGGCTTCAGTCAGGAGACGAAATATTATTCAATCCAAAAGCTTATCGACACAAGCTCCCCCATGAAGGTGATATCGTAGTTGCACAACATCCCAATCAAAAAAAAGAAATAATCAAAAGAGTGGCTTTAGTACTCGAAGATGGTTCTTGTTTCCTAACAGGAGACAATGCCGCAGCAAGTACTGACAGCCGCTCTTACGGTTTTATTCCACTCAAGAATATTCTCGGTAAAGTTACGTCGAAATTTCCTTAACAATGATCGACGATCGACGATCGACGATCAATTATTAATTATTAATTATTTAGTTTTATGAATAGCACAGAATTAGCACAATATATTGAAGCAACTCAAAGCGTTTCTAAGCCTTGGCTGTTGATACAATTACGTCTTTTGAAATTAGAAGAAAATCGAGCCGATATTTCAGAAAATGAATATGACGAAATTCTACAAGATATCCACCAAGACTTAATGAATTTAGGCGAATGGTGGGTTGGCATCGAAGATGAAGTCTTTTGACAGCGAACAACAAAACAATTAACAATCAACAATTAACAATTAACAATCAACAATTAACAATCAACAATTAACAACTAACAACTAACAACTAACAACTAACAACTTAAAACTGAAATGGATTATCGGGATGCAGGAGTTGATGTTGAAGCTGGGCGCGATTTTGTTAATCAAATTCGTAATTGTGTTCATAGCACTTTTAGAAAGGAAGTAATTGGTGGATTAGGTGGATTTGGAGGTTGCTTTGAGTTACCCACCGGTTACAAACAACCTGTTTTAATTTCTGGCACTGATGGTGTTGGAACAAAGTTGAAAATTGCCAATATTCTCAATCGCCATAACACTATTGGAATTGATTTGGTGGCGATGTGCGTCAACGATGTATTGACATCAGGTGCGGAACCATTATTCTTTTTGGATTACTTAGCAACGGGTAAGCTCGATGGAGAGCAGTTAACTCAGGTAGTAGCGGGTATCGCTTCTGGATGCAAAAATGCTGGTTGCGCTTTACTCGGAGGAGAAACTGCTGAAATGCCCGGTTTTTATCAAGTAGGAGAATACGATATAGCTGGCTTCTGCGTGGGAATTGTTGAGAAAAGTCAGATGCTTGATGGAACTCAGGTAAAAGTGGGAGATGTGGCTATCGGCTTAGCTAGCTCCGGAGTACATAGCAATGGCTTTAGTTTGGTAAGAAAAATTATTAGCGATAAAGGATTAAATTGGGACGATACCCCAAGTTTATTTGGCGGTAAAACTTTAGGTGAAACTTTTCTAACGCCGACGCGTATTTATGTAAAAGCAGTATTAGCCGCGCAACAAGCTGGTTTGGAAATCCACGCAATGGCTCACATTACAGGTGGTGGATTACCCGAAAACCTACCCAGATCTTTGGGAGAAGGAAAATCTTTTAAAATTGAAACCGATAGCTGGATTATTTCACCCGTGTTTGAATGGTTAGCACAAGTCGGTTCTGTAAGTTCGGAAGCTATGTATAATACCTTCAACATGGGAATTGGCTTTGTTTTAATAGTTCCACCACCAAAAGCACAACAGACAATTAGTTTCTTTAAATCCCAAGATATTCCAGCTTATAACATTGGTGAAGTAATTTCCGGTACCGGAGAATTGATTGGTTTGCCAGATTGATGTGATAAAAAATACGTATAACATTTTGTGCTGATATTCATTTTGTAAGAAAAAAACGCTTTATATTAGAAGTAGACAGTCTGCTGCGACTTACCAACAAGCTAATATATCTAGTGGTACTTACTAATGCTATGAGTTATTTATTACTCTTATACTGAGAAAGCATTTAAAATACTCATGACTGCAAACGTTAAAATTTGCTAAGTTAGTCTTAACATATTGAAAAAGTTTGCTAAATGCAGAAAGTTCATACAAAAATAAATCCGGAGTATTAATACTTTCCGGAATACAGGTGTGGCTGAGTGGAGTGTTAAGGATAAATAATTTTACACAAGAAAAGGTTATGGTTATAAATTTTGCCCGTACTTGTGCTTCTAAGATGCTTTTGAAAGAAGTATTCCAGAATTTAGACGCACAAAGTTGTCCGAATAGTTATAACTTTCATATGCACACCGTATATTCTGATGGTAAGTTGCAGCCTTCAGAATTAATGCAGCAAGCAATAAATATTGGTTTAAAAGGGCTGGCAATTACCGATCATCATAGTGTAGGTGGTTATAAAGAAGCTCAGGAATGGTTGGAAGATTGGAAATATAACAATCCCGGTGTTGACGTGCCGACTTTGTGGAGTGGTATCGAAATCAATGCCAATCTTTTAAATGTAGAAGTACACATTTTAGCTTATGCTTTTGAGCCAGAGCATCCAGCCATGCAACCCTACAGTCAGAGACAGATTGTGACTGGCTCCGAATATGAAGCTGTAAATGTCATTGCTGCGATTCACGAAGCTGGGGGATTGGCAGTATTAGCTCATCCAGCCCGTTATAGAAAAACCCTTTTTGAATTGATTCCTACAGCAGCGGAATTAGGTATTGATGGAGTAGAAAGTTTCTACGCTTACAAAAATCCTAAGCCTTGGAAACCAAGTTTCACTCAATCGCAACAAGTACAGCAATTAGCTGAAAAATATGAATTATATAGTACTTGCGGTACCGATACTCACGGTTTAAGTCTACTTCAGCGATTGTAGGAGAGGAATGATGCTTAGTAATTAGTATTTAGTTGTTAGTAGTTAGGTTAATAACTATCAACTAACAACTTTTAAGCATCCAAATAATATTACTTTTGAAATTCTGAGAATAACCAAGAAATAACTTGACTATGATTCATCTGACGGGAACGACGAAAAGCTTCTTCAAGGATTGAAATATCTAAACCTGATAGTATTTGAGATTGAATGATTCGCCGACTACCATTATTTTCTATTAAAAAAGC
>JBCBQE010000288.1:0-7731 GCA_039820385.1 Cyanobacteria bacterium J06635_10 | reverse complement strand
GATCCCTTCATCGAAGGTAGTGGCAGTGGTAACGGTTTTAGTACTGGTGAATATGATATTTCCATTGATGTCAATCCGATTGACAATGTAGTCGAGTCCAACGACACTATTAATGAAGCAATCGACAGTGGAATCAATGGTACAGGGAGTTATTTTACTACAAGCTACATCGGCGACAACGGGAATGTGAATCCATCAGACGATGTGGATTTAATTTCATTGTTTGTTAACGCAGGCGATCGAGTCACAGTTGACATCGATACTGAGGAATTTGATTCTTCTCTTGACTCTAACTTACGCTTGTTTGATTCTAACGGAGTTGAAGTCGCTTTTAGTGATATTAATGCAGCCCCTGATGAAAGCTTGTTTAGCACAGACTCCTTCATTGATTTCACCGCTTCAGTTTCTGACACTTATTATGTAGGTGTTAGCAGCTTCAGTAACGATTTCTACGATCCCTTCATCGAAGGTAGTGGCAGTGGTAACGGTTTTAGTACTGGTGAATATGATATTTCCATTGATGTCAATCCTAATAGAGTCATCACTACAGATATCGATGGAACAACAGTTGAAGGGATTGATTTAACTGGTTTCGCTACAGAGCAAGTAACAGTAGATTTCACCATCAGCAGAGAAGCTGACTTTGACAATCAAGTTTATTTCTATGCAGTTGATGATATTACTGGTACTGTTGGCGGTGTAGCAGTTGGTGAAGAGGGTTACATGGAAGCTGCTTTAAACAGCCTAGTTTCTCCTGTATTCTCCACCAGCGATGATAATACAGAAACCGGAAGTCTTGAATTTGACGCAGGCTCTATTGTAGTACCGGTAATTATCGCTGATGGTACCTTAACTGAAGCACTAAGCGGTGAAGCAGAAGTTTACTTCCCATACTTGGGTGCTAATAGCGATAACGGAAACTTCGATCACATTAAATTGTTGGATGATAACACCTTTGGTTTCGAGGATTTACCCAACGGTGGAGATCAAGATTTCAACGACATTACTATCGAAATTAACAGTATTGCTTAATAGTTGGTTGTTAGCTGTTAGTTGCTAGTACTGTATTTCATTAATTGCGACTGGTTTGTTTTTCCCGAAACTGTGTAGAGACGTAGCAATGCTACGTCTCTACAATCTGCCTTCCCTAAATCAATCGCTTACCATCAGCTTGGATTTTCCAACACCATGCGCGGAATCAATAATTCCTCTTTCAATTCACCAACCCCTAAAAAAAGCCTTCGATCGTCGTAAACTCTTGTTATTTCCGACACCTGTCTATCTACGGTAATTTTCTGACCCTGACACCATCTACGTGCCTCTGTGGCAGGTAAAATTATCTCAGAAAGATGTTGTAAAGGCACATCAGCAGCCATCGGTTGAAACTCTGTGGCTCCTAACTTCGCTTCCAATTGTGCAATAGTGATACTATCTGCTAAATTAAAACCACTACTTGCCGTACGTTGCATAAGGCGAGGGTTCCCTCCGTTTCTAACAGCGCACCCAAATCGCGAGCTAGAGCCCTAATATAAGTTCCTCCCCCGCAGACTATATTTACATCTAGTTCGGGAAACTCTTCTTCTCGCCAATCTAAAATATCTATACTAAATACTTTGACATTCCGTACATTTGCTTCAATTTTCTCACCTTTGCGTGCTAATTCTTCAAAAAGAAAAAATTTTTCTTTTTCTAAATATTTTGCTGTTCTTTGATTAGGTACAATATTTTTTGGAAATAGAAAAAACGAAATAATTTATCAAGAAGCGAGTGGAAGCAATGTGACTACCATATTTTCGCTTAAAAAGATTAAAAACTTAATACCATAGGGATTTTGAATATTGAATCCCCCCAAGCATTACTACGAACGGTAATGCAATATCTGCTTGTGATTTTTGTTTCCTATCCTATTCACTCAAATTATTTGGATAAATTTACTCATGGAAATTTCAACTTCATTGGATTCACCTATTTCAACTTCATTGGATTCTATTTTGTTCTCGCCGAATGGAGAACCGATTTCAAAACCGATTTCAGAACTGATTTCACTACCTACTCCACTACCTACTCCAAAACCGTTTCCAGAACCGATTCCACTACCTACTCCAAAACCGTTTCCATCACCTGCTTTTCAATCCTTTAATCCAAAAGATAACCCACTCAGATTAGTCAAAACGATTGTCACCGATTCCAAAATCAAAATCGATCAATCTTCTGCAAAGTTTACTGGTGGTAATGGTCAGACTTCATTCTACAACGGTAGTTTATCTGCTTTAGAGATTGATTCAGGTATCCTGCTCACTTCTGGTGATGGAACCCCACCACAGAGAAACACCCAAAGAAATTTTAGTGTCTCTGTAGGGGGTAATGGTGATAGGGACTTGGATAGAGTCGCTACAAGCGCTTTTAAGGGAGCTGGTAAAACATTCGATGGAAATCTGTTGGAGTTCAGTTTCAATATCAACGACTCTAATGTTAAATCAGTAACCTTTGACCTAGTTTTTGGCTCGGACGAATTTCCTGAATTTTCTAATACCAGTTTCGTCGATGTAGCTGGCGTGTTCGTCAATGGTAAAAATTATGCCTTGTTCAATAGCGATCCATTACAGCCCCTTAGCATTATCAATAACAACCTAAACCTAGGTAACTTCAAAGACAATAAAAACAGCAGATTACCAATAGAATACGATGGTGTCAGTGGTGTTTTGAAAATTGTTGCTCCGGTTAAACAGGGTAAAAATACAGTTAAATTTGGTACTGCTGATACAGGGGATCGAATCTACGATTCTGGTTTATTCATTTCCAATTTGTCAACTACTCGCCTACAAGGTGATGAAATTGGTGGACTTTTTGCCAATAAATCTGGTGGTGAAGGTAATGATTCATTAACTGGCTCGGAAATCAACGAGTTCATCGATGCTGGAGGTGGGAATGATATCATTGATGTAGGATCGGGTAATAATTTTGTTGATGCCGGTACGGGTGACGATATCATCTTCGGTGGCAAAGGTAATAATCAAATCGATGGTGGTGATGGTACAGACACTGTTGTCTTCTCTGGTAATAAGGATGACTTCAATCTAGAAAAAATTGGTGATGCAATTTCATTTTCATCAGGTGCTAGCAGTGCTGCTGACAGTGCTAAAATCAGCGGTGTTGAGTTTTTATCTTTTGACGATGTTACTATCAGTACTAGCGATCTTCAACCTGTTTCACTCCCGGAAAATGCAGCAGATGCGATCGTAAATAAAGGATAGATATAGCAAATAAATTTGTTTATCAGCTTGGGTTTTAAAACCCAAGCATTAATTCAAGAAACCCCTTCCAACACCATTCGCGGAATCAATAATTCCTCTTTCAATTCACCAATTCCTAAAAAACGCCTTTCCTCATCGTAAACTCTTGTAATTTCCGACACCTGTCTATCTACGATAATTTTCTGGCCCTGACACCATCTACGCGCCTCTGTGGCAGCTAAAATTATCTCAGAAAGATGTTGTAAAGGCGCATCAGCAGCCATCGGTTGAAACTCTGTGGCTCCTAACTTCGCTTCCAATTGTGCAATAGTGATACTATCTGCTAAATTAAAACCACTACTTGCCGTACGTTGCAAAGCCGCGAGAGTTCCCCCCGTTTCTAAGAGCGCACCCAAATCGCGAGCTAGAGCCCTGATATAAGTTCCTCCACCGCAGACTATATTTACATCTAATTCAGGGAAACTACTTACTCGCCAATCTAAAATATCTATACTAAATATTTCCACATTCCGCACTGGTGCTTCAACTTTTTCACCTTTACGTGCCAAATCGTAAAGTCGTTTTCCATCAACTTGAATGGCGCTGTAACTCGGCGGAATTTGCTCAATTTTACCTTGAAACTGCGTCAACGCCGTTTCTACAGTTGTCAAATTCAACCCAGTTACAGATTGTTGATGAATAACTTCCCCTTGTAAATCATCAGTTGTAGTTTGCACCCCCAACCGAATTGTAGCTTTATAAGCCTTATCAGAAGGGAGATATTGCAACAAACGAGTTGCTTTACCAATGGCGATCGGTAAAACACCCGTGGCGGCTGGATCTAAAGTTCCCGCGTGTCCGATTTTTTTGATACGCAAGAGTTTGCGGGTTTTCGCCACGCAATCGTGAGAAGTCCAATCAAAAGGTTTGTCGAGATTTAAGAAACCAAACAAATCAGTGAACAGTGAGCAGTGAACAGTGAACAGTAACAAGTTATCAGTACTAATTGTATCAAAGCACAGCAAAGATACTAACGCTGTCCGTTGCGATTAAGTACGATTAATCATATTAATGACTTTTAAATCATAACTCCGGAGGACCATTTCCGTATAAAGATAAGCCAGCGTTAAAACAGTTCACTGTCATGGTACTGTTAACTGTTCATTGTTCATTGTTCATTGATAATTGAATTTCGGTAGTAGTTAAATTCTGAATCAGACTTAAATTCATCGACTTTGTAGAGATAGTTTTTGCGTAAGCAGCCGTGAGATAAGGCTTGTACTGGGACTTTCCGGATACATGGGCTTGAAAGAAAGGTAAGCTAAAAACCTTCATGTAGCTTTGGGCTTGCTTTGGATTGTCTCCAACTAATTCCGAGGCTAATCCAATCTGTTCGGAACTACCTTTTCCATCGCCAATAGTAGAAAAGTGAGTTGCACTCTCCATCTGCACTAAATACTTTTGACGTTGATTTATCCAAGAAAAAGGTAGAATTTGCTCGTATAAAGCTGGTGCAACGGTATCTTCGCTGCTAGTAACCATCATCACTGGAGTTTTGATTTCACCCAAGCCGGTTTTTCCAAAAATACTGCTGGTAATCGGGTTCACCGCGATTACAGCTTTAACTCTTTCATCGTATAAATTGTATCGCTTTACTGGTTTCTTTACTTGCAATTCCTGCACTCGGCATTGCAACAATAGAGACATATTCCAGGTTTCTTTTAAAGCTTCTAGGTTACAGTCTTTTTCTATTTTCTCTAAGTTAACTTTTGCTCCGGCTAAAGCTAAAGCTGTATAACCACCCAAAGACTGTCCAAATACTCCGACTTGCTGTAAATCCAGGCGTTTCTGAAAGCGAGAATCGTTATTGTTAAGTTTTTCCAATTCATCGAGAACAAACTTAACATCCAATGGACGATTAATAAATTCTTCCGGTTGTGCGACTTCCGGGGTGCCTCCATTCAACAAGGCTTTTATTTGTTTGGTGTCGCTACCAGGATGGTTGGGAACAACGACAGCAAATCCATGTGTTGCTAAACGATTGGCTAAATAGCGAAAATTGCTACTATCAGTTCCTATACCGTGAGAAATGACGATTACAGGTACATTATCGCGAATGTTGGGAAGATAAATATCAGTTGAGAGCAACCTTCTCCGTGCAACATCAAAAAACTTCATGCTGTGCTTAGTAGCAACAAACTTTCCTCTACGATTTAATGTAGGTAATTCAGTGACTGCTGTTTGAATATTTGCAGCTTCCGTATCAGACTTAGCAGAAACGACTGCAACAGCCTTATTGGTTTCATTTAGCAGTGTTTCTAATTGATTTGCTATTTCTAAAGTACGCCCTAAATCTACATGAAAGTTCGAGTCGGGAAATTTCCGCAATATATTCAATAAAGTTAAGCCTCCGGGTTCACCAGCAGCTAAAATTAAAGCCGAGCGTAAAGCATGAAATCCCGACATACTTTGACGCGAGTCGGTTTTAATTACTTCTGCCAACCGTCGCAACATAAATTCACCTTGCGAGGTATACAGAAACTGCGAAACTGCGACAGGATGGACTTTTATCTGACTTGTCAAAACTTGCCGCAATTCATTTATTTGCTCGGGTTTTAAATAGTGCGAATACAGTGCTAAATTTCCGCTAACTTCGCCATCAAGGGCAAATTTTTCCAAAGCAGTTATAGAAATAGAACGTTGAAAAGCCGAATAAGATGCATAAATTTGCTCCGCAGTCTGAGCATAATTACTGATACCAAAAACAGATACCAATACAGATAGAACCAGTAACGACCAAGATTTTCTTAGGTTACCAGTCCATTTACCAAACAAGCTGTTCATCACTCGTGCTTTGCCAAAAAAAATGTGCTTTAACTATGCAGAAAGTTTGGTAGCTCAGACACCCTGGATGGTATTAAATATTATTTACCGTACTAAATAATGTATTGATTTGATTGTGAAGATGCCGCCGGTAGAATGCTGTTTTACATTTTAACCGTATTTACAAGTAAGTTAAATTACTTACTAACAAATAGATTGAAATCATTTCTTAATGTTCACCATGTCATAATAGCAGATAAAACAAACATCTGCTTCCGTACATTAAGTTAAACTTTAAAGATGCAATAAATTTGATTTTTATTACCCGTAGAAGCACCGAAAAAAATCTAAACTTATTATCTTTTCCCTAATGCAATAGCCGTAGAACCACATACAACCAGAATCGCTCCCATTATTCCTAACAACGTAAAATGTTCAGTAGCTATTAAATTTGGAGATATTTCTGATACAAGCCAGCTAGATAATAATGTTACAAGAGGAGTTAAAGCTAATACTGCACTGACTCGCGATGCTTCCCAATGTTCTAAGGCTTCAGCAAAAGCACCGTAGGCAATTAAAGTATTTAAAGCACAAAAAACTAACATCGTACTTTGCAATAAATTCAGTGTAAAAATTGTTTTAGGTGTCGCGAATATAGTGAATAGTAAAGCACATCCCCCATAAATCATCAGCATAATATGAACAGAAGATAAACTTTGCAAAAGTTGTTTTTGAGCTAAAGCATAAATAGACCAAGCAATAGCGGCTAGTACAATTAAACTACTACCAAACAGATATTTTGTTTGTGCGGTAATCAAATTTGATAATTGTTCGTTAAAGAATAAAGCAAAGCCCGTAGTAAGAATACTTATGCCAATCCACTGAAGCAACCTATAGTTTTCTTTAAAAATGACTAAACCTCCTAAACCCATTAACAGAGGCGCTAACTGAATCAAAACTTCAGCATTTGCAGGTGCAGTCATAGCCAAACCTTTGACAAAGAGAATGTAGTTGATCCCCAGAAATATAGTTGCAATGATTACTAATTTCCAAGGAATAGAGCCAAGTTGTGAAAAAGTTGGTAAATTTCCGCGCCACTTTAAATAACAAGCTAGTAACGAGAAAGACATTAAAAAGCGAAACCAAGTCAGAGTATAGACATCTAAACCCTGAAGCACGATTGACAAGGCAATCGGTAAAACACCCCATAAAATAACTGTCAATAAAGACAATGCTAGCCCCAAAAGCCAGCGCCCAGAAGTTTTATGCATTAAAAAAGTAGTGAGTGGTGAGTGGTGAGTAGTGAGTGGTTAGTAGTGAGTGGCTCACGGAGTTAGGAGTTAGGAGTTAGGAGTTAGTTGTGAGTTGTGAGTAGTGAGTGGCTCACGGAGTTGGGAGTTAGGAGTTAGGAGTTAGGGGTTAGGAGTTAGTTGTGAGTTGTGAGGAGTTAATGATTCATTGATAATTGATCATTGATCATTGATCATTGTTCAAAAAAAGTCGGCCATCCAAGGAGAGGTACCTGTAAATATTTCCGTAGCGTTAGAAAGTGCGGTGTCTGTGCCATCAAGTTTTCCTGCAAGTTGCAATTGTTGGGGTGTGAATAAACCTGTATACAGCGGTACTAATCCTCTAATATCCAGCTTTAATTCACCTTTACCACCTTTTGTGACAT
>JBCBQE010000287.1:0-7763 GCA_039820385.1 Cyanobacteria bacterium J06635_10 | reverse complement strand
GTAAAACAAGTCAAACTGTTCATGAAGAATTACAGTTAAACGATGGAGATAAATTAGTATTGGTGACTCCTGGTGGTGGACAAGATGGTTATAATTTAATTAATACATATCTTCAAGGACAAGAATTCTTAAAAAATCATCAAAACCACATTAAAAGTTTAATATTTTGCGGTCCGGAAATGCCCAAAAAACATAAACAAGAACTATATAAAGCCGCGGCTAAATATCCTCAAATTCAGATAAGAGAGTTTAGCAATGACTTGATGAGTTATCTATCCGCAGCCGATGCAGTAGTATCGATGGGAGGTTATAACACCGTTTGTGAAATTATCTCAGCAGCTAAACCGGCGGTAATTGTACCTCGAATTCAACCTTCTCAAGAACAATTAATTAGGTCGCAAAGAATGCAAGATTTGGGTTTATTAAATAGCATACACCCTGAAAATCTCACACCACAGGCTTTGATTGCACAGTTATTTCAAGTATTGAAAAACCCTTCATACCCGAAAAATATTGATTTAGAAGGTTTACCTAGAATTGCCCGTCATATTAGAAATTTGTTAGCCAATAAGATTACTGAAACTCAACGAAAATTTTTTTATCCTAAGGCAAATCAATCTCAGAAATTTTTGGTTAGTTGAACGTAATTTTTTTTAATTTCTGTGTGTTTTTGGTTTACAAGTAAATTCCCTTGTTTGTGATGTGTTTAAGTTTGCGATCGCGCGGCTAGTAAAAATCAAAGTTATTTCAGGAAGGTGTTCCTTGAAAAGTCTATTCACCGTCCCATAATCGCAATTTTCAATCAGGAATAAATCTTATGAAGAAACTCTTGTTCTATTGTCAGCATATTTTAGGTATGGGACATTTAGTCCGCATTTGATTAATAACCAATGGGCAATCACCAATCACCAATTATAATAATTAAGAGAAGACTTAGACATGCAAAAAATCATGTTTTACTGTCAGTATTTGACAGGAATGGGACATTTAGTACGCAGTACAGAAATTGTCCGGAGTTTAGCAAAAGATTTTCAAGTTTATTTTGTTAATGGCGGGGCAAAGGTAGAGGATTTTGAAATTCCGTCATGTGTAGAATTAATCAGTCTTCCGGCTCTATGGTTGGAGGATGGAAAATTTCAGATAGCTAATGATTCTCAAAGCGTTGAAGAAATTAAACAAACTAGAAAAGATCGACTTCTAGCGGCTTTTGACAGAGTAAAACCTGATTGTTTAATTACAGAGTTCTTCCCTTTTGGTAGACATAAGTTATTCTTTGAATTGCTTCCCCTTCTGGAACATGTACAAACTACCTCACCCGATACTAAAATTGTTTGTAGTATCAGAGATATTATTGGTAGGTCAACAATTCATGAAGAATCAGATATTATAGTTAAACTAATAAATCAGTATTTTGACTTAATTTTGTGCCACGCCGATCCAAGGTTTCAGACTTTTGCAGCGAATTTTTCCAGAATTAAAGAACTTAATTGTGACATTGAATATACCGGATTTGTCGCACAGTCTTTACCGGATACAGTTACAGAGAATGACAATTTTTTAGCAAATATAAATAAAGATAATCCACTGATTATAGTTAGCGTTGGAGGTGGAAGATTAGGCTATGAATTATTAGATTCTGTTATCGAAGCCAGCAAGATTTTAGAAAACCAAATTTCACATCAAATTCAGATATTTACCGGGCCATTTATGCCGGAAGCACAATTTCTCAAATTACAGCAAGCATCATCAACTAGAAAAAATGTCAATTTGCGGAGGTATACAAATCAATTACTTAACTACATAAAAAAAGCTGACCTTTCCATCAGCTTAACTGGATATAATACTACTATGAATATTCTTAGAACAAACGTTCGCGCGATCGTAGTACCAATCGGACACTACGATAAAGATCGAGAACAGTTGCTAAGGACTAAAAAATTAGAAGAGTTAAAAATTGTAGAAGTAATCAATCCCAATAATTTAGAACCTGCTCATTTGGCAGAAAAAATTATTACTTCTCTCAAGAAAGAAACAGTAAGGAATTCTTCTGATATTTTCAATCTTGAAGGTGCTCGCAATACTGCTGCTTTTCTGAAAAAATATCTTGAGAGCAGCAAACACTTAGCACTCAAAAGCTAATTGTCATTTGTCATCTGTCCACTTATAACTGATAACTAATAACTCTCAACTGAAGAGTTGCTACCTAGCATTTGCCCGTAAGAGTTTGGTGTAACCTATTAACTGGTATGAAAAATCGCCCCAACGAAAAAAAACTTAAAGGTGTAATGCCAGGTATTATACATATTTTGCGAAATTTTTCGCCTTATATCCGCAAGCAAAGAGTTTTAATTACAGGATCTTTTCTTGCACTCTTGGCAGATACTGGATTGGGATTACTCGAACCTTGGCCCCTTAAGTATGTATTTGACCACATTCTCATACCAGGACAAAATAATTCTTCAGATATTGGATCTAATTATGGTCTTTCACCAATGGTACTACTGAGTCTATTGGCTATATCTATCGTGATTATTGCTGCAATGTCTAGTATCGCTTCTTACTTGAGTACTTATGGTATGTCAATAGCTGTGGTGCGGGTTTTGTCAGAAGTACGGGGCGATCTTTTCTCTCATTTGCAGCATCTGTCTTTGACTTTTCACCAACAGTTTAAGAGTGGAGACTTAATCACTCGGGTAACGACTGACATTGATAAAATGCGAATTGTCGCCATTAGTAATGCCTTACCTTTAGTAACAAACGTGTTTGGTTTGTTGGGGATGTTGATAGTGATGTTCTGGCTCAACTGGGAACTGGCATTATTGTCACTGGTCATTTCTCCTTTATTTGTATTTTTAAACACTCGCTTACTAAATGGCATTCGTCACTTTTCTACTCAACATCGTCATTCTGAAGGTATCTTAGCTTCAACAACGGGTGAAACGATGGGTGCTATTAAGGTAGTGCAGGCGCTTTCTCTCCACAAACAAATTCAGGAAATTTTTACAGCCCAAAATCAAAAAAGTTTAGAAGAAGTTATTCGTTCCATCAGACTCTCAGCCGCTCTACAAAGAACGGTGCAGGTATTAATGGCGGTTATTATTGCTGTGGTTTTGTGGCGTGGTTCCCAAGTCGTACAGCAAAAAGCTCTCACCCCTGGGGAACTTTTGGTGTTTATTACTTACCTGAAAAATGCTTTTGAACCCCTACGAAAACTTTCCAATCAAGTACGACAAATCACCAAAGCTACTGCTTCTGGGGAACGGGTAATTGAACTTTTGGAATATGAACCAAACGTACAAGATTTACCAAAGGCTAAACCAGCCCATCCTTTTTCTGGGGAGGTACGGTTTGAAAATGTTAGTTTTGGCTATGAACCGGGTAGGGATATACTCAAAAATATTAGCTTTGTAGTGCAACCCGGGCAACAAGTAGCCTTAGTAGGCCCCTCTGGTAACGGTAAGTCTACTCTCCTTAGTCTTATTCTTCGTCTTTATGACCCTGTCAAAGGTCGGATTTTAATTGATGGTCGAGATATTCGCGAGTATACTCTCGATTCGCTGCGACAGCAAATCAGCGTAGTTTTGCAAGAAAGCGTTTTATTTGCTGCAAGTGTAAAGGAAAACATTGCTTATGGTAAATTAGGCGCTTCCAAAAGAGAGGTAAAACAAGCCGCACTTCTTGCCAATGCTCATGAATTTATTACTAAATTGCCCCAAGGCTACAATACGATTTTGGCAGAACGTGGAGCAACATTATCTGGCGGTCAAAGACAAAGAATTGCGATCGCCCGTGCGGCTGTACGTGAGGCTCCCATAGTAATTCTTGACGAACCAACCACAGGTTTGGACAACAGCAGCGAACAAGCGGTGAATGCAGCTTTAGAACAATTAACTCAGGCACGGACTACCTTTGTAATTTCTCATAATCTCCAAGCAGTCAAACACGCAGATTTAATTCTCTACCTTGAAGGAGGAAGGATTCTAGAACAGGGTACCCATAAAGAACTAATGCGTAAGAATGGTCGCTACAAAACTTTGTATCGCTCGCAAATCAAGATCGGTAATGATACTTATCAAGGAGGTACATATGCACTCGAAGCTTAAGGAGTCTAAAAGTACCCGTGTATTTTTGGTGCGTCACGGACAAAGTACTTATAACGCTCTTGGTTTATACCAGGGTAGCAGCAACGAATCGGTACTAACAGAAGCAGGAATTAATGATGCTCGTCTTACCGGAAACTACTTGAGGGGATTCAGTTTCGATGCAATTTACTCCAGTTCCCTCAACCGGGCTTACAATACCGCAGAGGAAATTCTAAAAGTTATCGCTCCCTTGTTGTCCGAAACTATCGGTGTTAGTGACAAATTGCGTGAAACCGATATGCTGGCTTGGCAAGGTTTAGCATTTAAATATGTGCGTGAGAATTTTCCCCAAGATTATCGTACTTGGAAGCAGCGTCCCCAGGAATTTTCCATGAAGGTTGAGGGAGTTTCAAAAGTGGGAGACTTTTTTTACCCAGCGCTCGATTTATACAAACGCGTACAGGAATTTTGGCAAGAAATATTACCGCGTCACCTAGGTCAAACTTTGTTGTTAGTAACTCACGGTGGTACCAACCGCGCTTTAATTAGTACCGCTACTGGTATCAAACCCCAGCATTACCACTGCATCCAACAATCAAATTGTGGAATTAGCATCTTAGAATTCGCAGATGGTTCTCTAGAGTCTGGACGACTCAAAGCAATGAATCTGACTTCTCATGTCGGTGACAATTTACCCAAACTTCAACAAGGCAATGAAGGCGTAAATCTTTTACTGGTAACTTCTGGAGATAAGTTGCATGAAGTACACAGTATTACTCGTATTATCCGAGGTATTAATTTAGATTTTAGCATTATTGAGCATTGTAATAATTCATATTATACAGCGCAACAAATTTTGCAATATCATCCAACTACACGTGGAATGCCGGTAGTATCTCAAGAATTTCTCTCAGTTTGCGAGCAAAAAATTGCAAATAGCAATAAAAAGCAGTTATCCACCGGGTTAGTTGTAGCTGAAGTAGAAACAATTGCACGGCTTATAGCTCAAGTATTGGGTAAGAATTTGCAGGAAGTAGATTGGTTAGAGCTACAACCAGGAGCAATTAGTTGTATTCACTACTCATCAAATGAATATCCTCCACAGCTTCAGGTGATGAATTTGAATTTGGAAGAGAGTCAAAAGTTAACAGTTAAGAGTTATTCATAATCTCAACTACTAACTACCAATTATCAATTATGAAAATCGCATTTTTAGTCTGGCGCTTTCCAGTTATTTCAGAAGCATTTATCTTAAATCAAATAACTGGTTTAATCGATCGGGGACACTACGTTGATATTTATGCCTTAAATGGTGCTCCAGAAAATCTAACAAAAGTGCATCCGGTGGTAGAGGAATATTGTCTCATGGAACGCACTTACTATCCACCAATTCGACCCGATAATTATTTATGGCGGTTTATTAAAGGTTTGGGTTTAATTGTTAGCAATTTAAACAAAGGTTCTTTAAAATGCTGCCAATTATTAAACTTTTGGAAATACGGAGAGCAACTTAGTTCATTAAAGGCACTTTATCGGTCAATACCATTCCTTGAAAACCACTCTTATGATATTATTCACTGTCAGTTTGGCACCATCGGTCCGGTAGGTTTATTACTTCGTAAAACTGGTTTGATTACAGGTAAATTAGTCACAACTTTTCGTGGCATTGATATTAGTAGACATATCGAAGAGAAAGGAGTTCATGTTTACGATAACCTATTTCAAGAAGGAGATTTTTTCTTAGCTAATTGCGAATTTTTCCGTAATCGCGCTATTAAACTAGGTTGCAATCCCACAAAAATAGCTGTTCATGGTTCAGGAATTAATTGCAATAAATTTGTATTTAAACCTCGTAGTTTTCCCACTAATGGACCGCTAAGAATTGCAACCACTGGTCGCTTAGTTGAGAAAAAAGGTATAGAGTATGCCATTCGCGCCATTAGCAAAATGACTGCTACTTATCCCAATCTTGAATACAACATTATTGGTGATGGACCTTTAAAAGAACATTTTCAACAGTTAATTGAACAACTGAATGTTGGCGACACCATCAAATTATTGGGTTGGAAACAACAGCAGGAAATTATTGAAATTCTCGATCGATGTCATATTTTTCTTGCTCCCAGCGTCACAGCTACTGATGGGAACCAAGATGCACCAGTGAATACTTTAAAAGAAGCAATGGCGATGGGTTTACCTGTAGTTAGCACTTTTCACGGTGGTATTCCCGAGTTAGTCGAAGATGGTGTTTCTGGATTTTTGGTTCCCGAACGCAATTCTGAGGCTATAGCCGAAAAATTGAGCTATCTCATCGAAAATCCTCAACTTTGGGCAAAAATGGGTCAAGCAGGTCGGATTCGAGTAGAAGAAAAATACGATATGAACAAGCTCAACGATGAATTGGTTGCAATTTACCAGCTATTAACTAATTCCTTCCCGGTGAAAGATTACCAGTGGAGATTGAGGGAGGGAGTGAGAGAGGGAGTGAGGGAGAAATTCCTATAGGAAATCTTAGAACAGAACGGGAGTAATTCCCAATTACCGCAGCAAAAGCACAAGTTTCAGGAATCAGCTTTTGCTTTAAACAGTATTTGAAATCGCATTTCTTCCGCAGTTTTTTTATTTATTTCGTTCTTTGCGGTTAGTTTTCAAAACTATTAGGAATGGCCGCAATTGTCACAAGATTCGGATGGTGCTGTACCCTGATTGCCTTATTCTTAGATTCAAAATTTATCTGAGTGTCACACACCCTACAAGAAAAAGGCAAACAGTTGTGTAAGTCAAAACTATATTTTGCAAAGTTTTGAAAATAGCGATTTCACCAATGAAAATAAATAGTTCACCAAAAACCCTTACAAACAGAACAATGAACAATCCACAAGTAACACTCGTAATAGTACCACGGGAACGCTTTAGCTGCACCCAACAGTCTTTAGAAAGCATCTACGAACACACGACTTTTCCATTTAAATTAATTTATGTAGATGGTAATTCCCCAGCTAAAGTTAAGCATTACCTAGAAACACAAGCCCAAGAGAAAAATTTTAAAATCATTCGTACCGACTACTACCTATCTCCCAACCACGCACGTAACATTGGTTTAAGTGAAGTTGATACCAAGTATGTTGTCTTTGTAGATAACGATGTAGTATTTTCACCTGATTGGCTGCAAGCTTTAGTAAATTGTGCTGAAGAAACTAACGCCACGGTAGTTGGTCCTTTAATGTGTGAAAAAGAACCCATACACCAAAGAATTCACTTTGCAGGTGGGGAATCTCATGTCGTCACCGACATCCATGGTAAACGACATTTGCGTGAGAAAATGTATAAGCAAGGTAAGCAAGTAGCAGAATTACGTCCCCAACTCCAACGCACTGAAACAGAGTTAGCAGAGTTTCACTGCGTGTTAGTTCGTATCGAAATATTTGAAAAAATTGGCATGTTGGACGAAGAAATGCTCAACACCAAAGAACATCTTGATTTCTGCATGACTGTAGCTGAAGCCGGAGGTACACTGTATTTTGAACCAGACTCTCTTGTAACTTATGTACCTGGACCACCCTTAGAATTTACTGACTTACATTTTTATATGCTGCGTTGGAGCGATGCTTGGACTTTGGGTAGTTTAGAACACATTCGTAAAAAGTGGGATTTGACAGAAGACGGATATTTTAAAACTAA
>JBCBQE010000286.1:0-7770 GCA_039820385.1 Cyanobacteria bacterium J06635_10 | reverse complement strand
GGTGGTGAATTTCAAGTGGAAAGAGAGAAAATTACTACCGAAATGCGTGCTTTACCTCGCGACATGATTTTTGAGCAAGATCCAGTGCAGATTCTGGATTCTTTACTACCACTATATTTAAGCAACCAACTGTTGCGAGCATTACAAGAATCCGCAGCAAGCGAATTAGCAGCGCGAATGACTGCAATGAGCAGTGCCAGCGACAACGCAGCGGAACTGATTAGAACCCTGTCCTTGTCTTACAACAAAGCGCGACAAGCTGCAATTACCCAAGAAATTTTAGAAGTTGTGGGTGGTGCTCAAGCCCTGGGATAATTGAAAAGAATTGGGAGTCAGGAGTATTGAGTGAGGAGTTAATAATTCAGGACTTACGCAATTGTCACAAAACTCTGGTTGGTGCCGTACACTGATTGCCTTATTAATACGTTAAAAATTAGTGAGTGTACGAGCACCCTACGAGGAAAATGTGCCGGTTGCGTAAGTCCTATAATTCAAAACTGGGAGTTGAGAGTTTTTGAGCCGTAAGCGTTTAAAACTTAGAATCTTAAATTCGGGAAAACCAACCGAAAACTATTAATCCTAACTCACAACTCATAACTCCTAACTCTTAACTTTTTAAGGGTGGCAATTTTCAAAAAGCCGCATTATAATAGAATATGATTCACATGGGTCTGTAATGGTTTCGACGGGGTGGTGAAAGCTTCTCGTTGATTCAGGTCGAGAGTGAGCCTAATCTCGTAAATCAAGGTTCAAACAAATAATAACTGCAAACAACATTGTAGCATTCAAGCGTCAAGCAGTAGCTGCTTAAACTTTTTTCGTACGCTTCTCTCTAATGTGACTCCGTTAAGCATTAGAGAGCAACCCCCAACGGATGCTCTAATAAGTTCCCTTTGGTGGACTTATTAGAAAAGACTTTACCAAAGCATCCCACCGTTCGGGATAATGAGCGGTCCCAGCCTCAAGGGTAAGCGAGGCTAAACCTGTGAACGATGCGGGGGTAAATACCCATTTCGGACGGCAGTTCGATTCTGCCCAGATCCACTAGTATATAATTACTAATCCACCTTGTACTTAAATGTAGAGGTGGATTTGTTTTTTTATCTGCTTCTTTTGGTTTCTTGGAGGCTATAGCGTTTTTCGGTTGAGTGCAATACATAAAAAACCCTACTCCCTTCCCTCTCCCCTCCCGAGGGGAGAGGCTTTTAGTAATTGGAAAATCGCAGTTTTGTATTCTATTCAAGGGAAAATAGCTGAGGGAACCTCACCCCTTCCCCTCTCCTTATTAAGGAGAGGGGTGTCCGTTTGCGTAGCGTGTCCGTTAGGACATTAGGTGGTAGTTTCGTGTATTGCATCCAAGTGAAAAACGCTGTAGCTTTATCTAAATCCTCGTTCCGTTCTCGTTTATTGCGAGGTTAAAGGTGTTTAATGGTACTCTTTATTGAGAGAACAATTAATTATTGAAAAGCTCGATTGGTAATATAAACAAGAGTTAATATCCTTGATGAAATAATGCAAATTTGTATCATTTTTATCTAAAAACTACTGAAATAGAAAGTTTAACATACAGCAGTGGGATTTATTTGTCTTAATTGGCTGATTTTTAAAACAAAACTATGCATAATCTTTTACTGATGTCGAGCGAAGCCCGCTCTGCATTTGAATCATTAAAAAAAAATCAGTCATCCAAGTTGGCTGCTCGCTGTGGAACTAGAGATGCGGATATATTTTGGTTACGCTTAGAAAGATATTTTGAAGATTTATACTATCCTCTGATGGAGCTTTATGGCGATCGCGATGATGCTCACGAGCAGTTTGGCTTATTGTTCGATCAGATGATTGATGCTTATGCAGTTAGGGCGGAACCTTTGCGGCTACTGGATTTGGAGAGGCAATTCACTCAACGCTGGTTTCAAGAACCAAATATGGTAGGTTACGTCTGTTATGTGGACTTGTTCGCAGGTAATCTCAACGGCATACGAGAAAAAATTGGCTATTTGCAAGAACTAGGTATTACTTACCTGCATTTAATGCCAATATTAGAGCCACGTTTGGGAAGTAATGATGGTGGATATGCGGTGAAAGACTACCGCAACGTTAATCCGGAATTGGGCACGATGTCGGATATAAAACAGCTTAGTAAAGAGCTTCATGCTTGTGGTATCAGTTTGTGTTTGGATTTGGTACTGAATCACACAGCTAAAGAGCACGAATGGGCGCAAAAGGCAATAGCTGGAAAACAAGATTATCTCGACTATTACTATACATTTAGCGATAGCACTTTACCGGATATCTACGAGCGAGATTTACCAGAAATATTTCCCAACGATGCACCGGGAAATTTTAGCTGGTATCCGAATATGGGGGATACTGGACGTTGGGTTTGGACAACTTTTAATGAATTCCAGTGGGATCTCAACTATACAAATCCTACGGTATTTCGAGAAGTAGTTGATATTATGTTTTTCCTATCGAACCAAGGTGCCGATATCTTACGATTAGATGCTGCACCGTTTATTTGGAAACGTCAGGGAACCGACTGCCAAAATCAACCCGAAGTATTTAAACTTATCCAAGCATTTCGCGGCATCATGAGGGTTGTTGCTCCAGGGACAATTCTCAAGGCTGAAGCAATTGTGCCACCAGACGAACTTCAGAAGTATCTTGGTGTCAAAGCAATGGTTGAAAAACAATGCGAATTAGCATATAACAATCAACTCATGGTGTTGCTGTGGAGTTCCTTAGCCACACGCAAAGTGAATTTAATGACTCATGTATTTCATAGTTCGCCAAAAATGATGATTGGTTGCGCTCCCATCAACTACATTCGCAACCATGACGATATCGGCTGGGCAATGACTGATGAGGCTGTAGGGGCTGTAGGCGAAGATGGTTTTCTTCATCGCCAATTCCTCAATCAATTTTACAGTGGTAATTTCGATGGTTCTTTTGCAAAAGGAAGCTTATTTCAATTCAATCCCGAAACAAAAGATGCTCGGATAACTGGTACCACTGCATCCTTATGCGGATTGGAAAAAGCTTTGGCAATGGGAGACGAGAATGAAATTGACTTAGCCGTGCGTCGTATTCTGCTGATGCATAGTATTATTTTTGGCTTTGGTGGCATCCCGATAATTCATATGGGTGATGAATTAGGTTTATTAAATGATTCCTCTTATATGAACGATGAAGCAAAAGCTACAGATAATCGTTGGATGCATCGTCCGTCAATGGATTGGAGTAGATCGGAATTACGGTATGATACCAACACCATTGAAGGAAGAATTTATCAAGGTCTTCTTCATTTAATCAAAGTTCGCAAATCCACCTCACTTCTTCACTGTTTTTCCTACTTTTACCCGATGTGGACTGGTAATAATAGCGTTTTAGGATACTGTCAAAAGCGTGCGGAAGGAACGCTGATGGTATTGGCTAACTTTGCTGAAACCGAACAGTCAATTGATGCTAAGATGCTGGATTATGCGGAGATGACAGGAAAAATTCGTAATTTGCTCGCTTCAAATGCTCCCCCAACTATTATTAATGGACGCATCTATCTGCAAACCTATGAAACTATGTGGTTAGCTTGTAGTTAGTATTATTACTTTGGCGTTGCACAATCGTGATATGAAATTATGATTTCACATTGCAGGAGACGTAACACTGTTACGTCTCTACAGAAGTTTCATGTTTTTGACAAAATGTATATAAATGCAATTCATAGTAAAATTGCAGTATACGTCTAAAGCGTCATTCTTAGATCGAGATGAATTGCACAACTTAGGTGAAAAACCCTTAACGTGGAAACCATCAGGAAAGAGAACGACTCGCGACACCTACAGAACAAAGTCAGGCTTAACCGTTCATGCTGACATCAATGCAGCAGCGAACATCCTTCGCAGATTCTTTCAGTTAAATCAACTTTCAAGATTAAAAGCAACTGTGCTTTTTAAAAAGTTAGATGGGGTTTTGACTGACCCCAAACGGTATTCTATTTTCCGAAATATGAAGAAAAAATATCGTAAACAAACGTTACGAAGTGTGTCTTTAGACCACGTAGTAACATCAGTTTAGAATCCCAGCGTTTTCAAACCTGGGAGAAGTCAAAGGAATTACGATATTGTCACAAGACTCGGATGGTGCCGTACACTCACCGTCTTATTATTGTGTTCTGAATCAGTCAGTGTACAAGCACCCTACAAGAAAAATATGTCAGCATTGTTTTTGATAGAGGTTTCGTTTAGTCAACAAAGTAATATAAATGTACTAAAAAATGCTAAACGAATATGAGATTTTTAAGAGTCGGTATAAGAAACGATTTTTGATTTATTTCTTGTAAGCTTAATCTTGGTTTAAATTATGCTCCACAGCACCTAATGCTTTGAGGGTGCTTTTTTCAACTTCGGTTAAACCTGTAACGCCAGTGATGTTCATGTTTTCATAAGGGCGATCGCTTTTCAATGTTTTTAAACACTCGCCAGTTTTAATGTCCCAGTATTTGATTGTCATATCCTGACCGCAACTGATAATGGTTTTATTATCCGAATTAAATATTACTGAATATACTGAATTTGTATGTCCATGCAAAGTATGAATGCATTTTCCACTATCTACTTTCCATAACCTTACAGTTTGGTCATCGCTACCGCTAACAAGCATCTTACCATCTTGACTGAAAGCTATTGTTCTAATACCTCTGGTATGACCTTCTAAAGAATAAAGACATTTTTTAGTGGTAATACTCCATAGTTTCACAGTTTTGTCATCACTACTACTAGCAAGAATTTTATTTGAAGGGCTAAAAGCAATTGACATTATCGAATGGGTATGACCTTTGAAAGAGTAAATGCATTCTCCGGTAGCTACATTCCATAATCTCAGCATTCTGCTATCACAACCACTAGCTAGCATCTTGCTATCTGGACTAAAAGCTAATGACACTTCCCAATTTATATTTTCTTGTAAACTATGAACGCATTCTCCAGTAGTAATATTCCACAACTTCAAAGTTCGATCTATACTTCCAGTAGCAAGAATCATGCTATCTGGGCTAAATGCGATTGAAGCAATCCAACTTGTATGTCCTTCAAAAGTATGAGCGCATTTACCTGTGGCAATATTCCATAACTTTACTTTTTTGTCAGAACTACCATTAGCAAGTATCTTACCGTTCGGACTAAACGCTACCGAAGTAATCAAATCAGTTTGTCTAACAAAAGTATAAATGCATTCCCCAGTCGCAACATTCCATAACTTTATAGTTTTATCATCATTAGCGCTAGCAAGTAACTTACCATCATGATTAAACGCTATTGCTCTTTCCAAACTGCTATGCCTTTGTAAAGTAAGAAGACATTCTTTAGTAGAGATATCCCATAATTTTATAGTTTGGTTAGAGCCACCACCAGCAAGCCTTTTCCCATCAGGGCTGAAAGCTACTGATTTTACCGAATTGGTATATCCCTCAAAAGTATAAAGACATTCTCCAGTTGCGGTATCCCATAACTTTATAGTTCTGTCAATACTACCACTAGCCAAAATATGTCCATTTGGACTAAAGGTAACGGAATTTATAGGACTATTATGACCTTGCAAAATACTAAAGCATTTTTCGGTGTTAATATCCCACAATCTTATAGTATCGTCATAACTACCACTAACAATTAGTTCACCATTTGGACTAAAGGCTACCGACAATACAAAATGATTATGCCCTTCAAAATTATGAAGACATTTTTTAGTAGTAATATCCCAAAGTTTTACAGTTTTGTCGCAACCTCCACTAGCAAGAATATTACCATCTGGATTAAAGGCAACGGAATGTAACCATTTGCTATGTCCTTCAAAAGTGTGAAGACATTGTTCAGTAGCGATATCCCATAACTTTATAGTTTTATCTGCACCAGTACTAGCAAGAGTTTTACCATCACGACTGAAACTAACGCACTCTAACCAATCGCTATGACCTTGGAAAACTTTTACACATTCTCCAGTTTTAGTATCCCAAAGTCTTATGGTTTTGTCAGCACTGCAACTAGCAACAGTATTACCATCACAACTGAATGCTACTGATGTTACCCAACGAGTATGTCCTTTACAGATTAAAACCTCTCTTCCACTTGCTGTTTCCCACAAGCGAACCATACAACTATTATCACCCGTAACCAAAAATTGACCATCTGGGCTGAATGCTACAGATAAAAAATCACCTAAATCTCTAGCAAAAACACTTTCACCCAAATTAGCTCCCGCAAAATCAACACTACTCAAACTCGCATCACTAAAATCCGCTCCCCTCACCACCGCACCAGATAAATCCTTCCCTTCCAAACCTGCTTTATCAACCTTCACCGCCAAAGTTGCTGCATTACCACCAATATAAGCAACTTCCGAATCTTTTTTTCCTCGCGTTTCCTCAATAACTTTAATCAAAGATTCATTATCATCTACCATTCCTACAATTAAATCTATGACTGCTTTCGTAAGTGGCGATCGCCCAAAAGTCTCCTTCAATTTCTCCAGTGGCTCACTTGTAAATTTTTTCAACGGTGGTAGGCTACGAGCAGTTTCATTCAGTTGAGGCGAAAAATAACTAGACCAGCTATAATCAACAGTTACAGCATTCTCATCTAAACAAAATTGGGCTTTCACTAATTCAGTAAAATCATCAGCTAAAACTCCCAATTCTGCTGCAAATTTATACGCTACAAAAAATTCCAACAGCGAACGATGGGCTGGAGTATAATCACCATCAGCATTACGAATCAACATTGTTTGGCCCATCATGTCATACTGCCAATGATCTAAATCTTTTTCTTCCTCAACTGCGGAACCAAATAACCGTCGTATTCTATCCGGGAAAAGCCGATAATTCAAACTCATTTGGTCAGTAGAAAGCATTTCCCAAGCCAATTCACAAAGGAAATACATCTTATCTGCTAAGGAAGTAAAAGTACGCTCTGCTTTAATATCCCGTTCCATCTTTCGCTTTACAGCATACAAATAAACCCGCGACATATCCACAGGTTTACCCGCTGCAATATCTGGTAATGCTTCTAAAATTAATTCCGTTAAAACTGGACGACGGGCTAAATCCAGCAGTTGGGAATTACCCATGACAATATCAACTGTAGCGGATTCTGTTTGTAATGAAAGCACCTGACGAATTTGGTTATCGTCAAACTTTTCCAGTTCCAATACTTCAAACTGCGGTGTTTCTCCCGTCAAGTTAGCAATAGAAGCCTGTAATTCTGCATTTAATAAAGCTCTTCCTTCCTGAGCTTCGGGGAAATGTTCGGTACGACAAGTTAAAATCACCTTGGCACCAGGAACAACAACTTTGGCTAATTCCCAAAAATTATTTATCATATCTTGACGGTTTATCCGAGCTGCCATTTCATCAAAACCATCGAATATCAACAACAGCTTCCCCATCCGATTAAGTTGGATAAAAGCATCGTAATGAGGGATGGGAATCTTATACTGGCGAAAAAAGAATTCAGAAAACAGTGATTCAACACTTACTGCTTTGGCATAATCTCGTAACGGAATTACCAAAGGTAAACGCGGAAGTTGAACTCCTCTGTGCTGTGCATCTTTGTATCGTTGCAGTGCTATCCAAGCATAATGTAGAGCAAACCAAGTTTTACCGGTACCGAATTCACCTAAAATTGAAATATGTTCCTTAGCTGGATCGTCCAACCAACGGTCAATATAACCTTCAATCCAACCATCTTCTTTTGCATAACGACTAACTCCAATCGGAAGCTT
>JBCBQE010000285.1:0-7785 GCA_039820385.1 Cyanobacteria bacterium J06635_10 | reverse complement strand
TATGGGGAATACATCTGCCCAAGACATTAAACTAGTAGTTTTAGATATTGATGGTACGATCGCAGGAGTTTCTAATAAAATCAGCCCTCGAGTCATAGAAGCGGTAAAAGCAATTCAAGCTAAAGGAATTCAAGTGGCGATCGCTACTGGTAGAATGTATTGTTCGGCTTTACGCTACCACGCTCAAATCGGCTCGAATCTACCGTTAATAGCCTATCAAGGGGCTTGGATTCAAGATCCAATTTCTCAAAAAGTTCACCAGCATTTATCTGTTCCCAAAGAAATAACATTAAAGCTGCTGGACTATTTTGAACAACCATCACTACGTCAACTTTTATCCGTCCACTTCTATATAAATGACCAACTTTACGTCCGAGAATTAACTCAAGAAACCCAAATCTATGGACAACGTTCTGGTATAATACCAATTCCTGTAGGTGACTTGCGTACTTGTTTAGATAATAATGAGCCAACAAAAATTCTTGCTCTATGCGAAGACACCGAAATTATCGATCGACTGCTTGATAATTTGCGTCTGCAATATACTCCAGCCGAACTGTATCTGACTAAATCCGTTGCCACTTTCTTTGAAGCAACTAATCCCTTAGTAAATAAAGGTGCTGCGGTACGCTACATAGCTGAAGAATTATTAGGATTACAAAGAACCAATGTGATGACTGTTGGCGACAATTTTAATGATGTAGAAATGCTTGAATACGCTGGTATCGGTGTAGCAATGGGTAATGCACCAACTCAAGTTCAAGCTATAGCAAACTGGGTAGCTCCCAATGTAGAGCAAGATGGAGCAGCCGCAGCAATTGAAAAATTTTTATTAAATTCGTCCGCTAAATAATTACTTTGCACTCCAGGTGCATTACCTGTGTGCGAATCAAAATAGTTTGGAGAGCAAATAAGTAATACCCAATCAGAAAGGGCACCGACGACTGGCCGTGTTTCGTCTCGGTGCCCTTACTGGTTCGCTCCTCACACAAGACATACTATATCCGAAACTATTTGATTCGTCAATGGACTTTACAGAACTTTATCTATTTTTCAGTAATTGTTTGAGTGTCGCTCATAATTCTAAACAAGCGGGTATACCCAATTTTTCTTCCAGCACAAACTTTAATACTGACTGAGTAGTCATAACCAATCCGATTCTAGACATAACAAGTTCTGGTTTGGTGGTTTTTAGATCGCCGCAAATGCGACAAGCAGACCAAAAACTTTCAAAAGCTTTAACCAAGTTACGTGCTGCTTCTTCCCATTTAAGTGGACGAGGTATGACTGGCTCTAATTCATCTACAATTTTTACTAAACTGCTAATCAAACGGCGTTCAGCTTTATGGTTCAAATAAAGTCTTCCATAACTATCAAGCTGTATGGATAGTAATGAAAATTGATTGAGATCGATTAATTTTTCATGTTGCGCCAGTCGTAACATCGAGCAGCAGCGTGCGTGAACGTATTGAATCGAAAATACAAAATCGTCTAACCCAGACATAACTGCTTTTTCCAAACCAGCCTTTAAAGCCAAAGGGGCAAAGTCAACTCTCTCCCTTGCCCGAATATCAATAAAACGTTGCAACCAAGCGGCTAAAACGAAATCGCTAACTTCTATACAAATCAATCCTGGGGACACAACTTGTATCAACAAATATTCGCCCCAATCTGCTGATAAATGAGAAGCTATTGAACTCGCTATCGAAAAAGGCTGTGAATTATGAGATTTTGACAGGTGCAAGGCAACACCTGATATATAAGAAATTTTAATGTCACTTTTGCCTTTTGATAGAGGAATATCTTTTTTTTCTATAATTTTATTTTCTTTTGTAGGAGCATAAATACTCACCACTCTAAGCAATTGACCGTATATTAGCTGTGCTATTGCTGTGTATTTACTTACTAGTAGCTTTTGATGCACAGACAACCCTGATGACAACACTGTAAACCTAGAAACATTGATTTTAAGTCATCTGTCTTAAGACATAACTTTATATTTACTCAAAGAAAATTAAAATTGGATAAAATTTAATGAATTCTGGGTAAACTTTACTACAAACATTGTACAGTAAGAAGTATAACAAAAGAGTAGAAACTCACCTTTCTCTTTTTTGGATAGTTGGCATTTAGGTTTTAAGCCTAAGAATGCCTTTCACAAAGACACTCCTTGCACCTTTTTATGTCGTCTTTGTCTTCAGCCGAACGCTCTTTGTTACCTATGCAATCTCAATCCTCTTTTTCTGAGGCATCACGTCCATTTTTAACTTGGCAACGGATTCTTGATTGGGCACAAGAACACTATCGCTGCCGCACCTTTAGCAAAGATGAGCGAATTCCAGCTAGACCTGGATTGCTGTATTTGGTGCAAAGGGGTGCGATCCGCATGGTGGGAACCGCCCAAGTGAGTGCCACTGCTTCTGGGTTAACATCTCGCCGGATTAACAGAACTCCAGAAGAAGCATTTTTGGGTTTTGTTGGTGCCGGACAACCTTTTGAAATTGTTGCTCAATCCCCTTTTACGTTACAGTCATACGCCCATGTTGACCAAACAGCAGTGTTGTGGATGTACTGGCATGATTTAGATAATTGGCCTCATTTTCGCCGGGAAGTGATGGATGCCTTTAGGTATCAACACCAGCGCAAATTGCTGTGGTTGAGTGCCTTGGGACAACGGCGCACTATCGACCGACTCTTAGGATTCCTCACATTATTAATTGAAGAATATGGAGAACCGGCGATGAGCGAAACAGATCCCGAAGTAATTCGTGGTTATTGTCTGCCCTTCCCCCTCACCCACGCCCAAATTGGTAGTGCAATTGGTTCGACTCGCGTTACCGTAACTCGCCTAATGGGTAAGTTACGTCAACGCGGATTAATCCTAACTCAAGGGGATAATCTAATTTGCTTGCCAGCAGAGTCAATTAATAGAGCCAGCTAAGGCGACGATAGTAGGAGTCAGCGAATTCTTACAAACCCATTTTGGGTAATTAATTCCTGTCCCTGCTGAGTTCGTAATAAGTTGCCATAAGCAACACCTGCTTGTTGTTCGGTTTGCCCATTTTGTTTGACCACCACAAACAGATTGCGCGTAATCGGGTAATTTCCAGATTGGAAAGCCTCAATGTTCAATTTGTTGCGTAACCTAGGACATTCAGAAGGGAGGACGAATGGTTCTTGGTAAGGAGCAACATATTGCTCTTGCGTTCGCCCCAACGGCAAGGGTTTGATTGAACATTGAGGAACGACTTCTGGGGCAGAAGCATAGTAAATGCCACCGGGATTACTAGCTATCTTTCGTAGCGCTTGGGTGGTGGTTGAAACAAATTCCACCGTTGAAGCCATAGGTTGTCCATCCAAGACATCTTGAACGAATAGTTCTACTGTACCGCCGTCACGAATGCGCCGGGAGTAAGCCTTGATAGGTACATTGGCACCACCCAATTGCTGCCAATTAGTTACTTTACCAGCGTAAATTGACCGTAGCTGGTTTATGGTTATTCCCCGAACATTTATACTAGGGTTAACAGCAACCGCTAACCCATCGATAGCTACGGGAATTTGTTGGAGAGTAAACCCACGTTGCTTGGCACGGCTTAATTCTCTGTCTTGCAATGGTCTCGAAGACTGAGCAAATGCTAATCTACCATCAATTAGCATTTGAATACCAGAACCCGAACCAGGAGTGCTACTTAATGGTTGTACGTACCGCAGGCGAAAATCCTTTCGTGCTGCTTGAATTTTTGGATCGATTGATTTTCTTATTGGTGCCCAAGAAGTACTTCCTCCGTAGTTAAATAATCCCGTAGGGACGTTTTTTATAGAGGCGAAAGTCGTACCGCTTGTTTCTGGTTTTGAAATCGGGTCAACTGTAGACGTATTTGAATTACCAGAAACCGATTTACTTGGTTGAGTTTTAACAAGAGAATTAATATTTAAGTTACTGTTTCTATTAAACCACCACCATCCACCGGCTATAAGCCCAGTAGTGATTAGTAAAGATAAAATAAGAATTGGTGTTTCGTTTTTCTGTGACATAATAAATAATTTTTTTTAATATTCTGTTTTTAAAGAATAGCTAATAGCTAATGGCACATATATGAAGATACTATTAGCTTTGTGCTATTAGACATTACCTAATTCTGACAAATCCTGCTTTAGAAATTGATTTCTGACCTTCGTTTGTAAGTAGTAAATTTGCATAAGCAATACCTGCTTGTTCGTCAATTTGACCATTCATCTTGACAACCACAAATAACCGCCTAGTAATTGGATATTCACCACTTTTAAAAGCTTCAGTATTTAATTGGTTTCGTTTTTGCGGACATTGAGAAGGTAGAATTAATGGGTTTTTGTAAGGTGGAATAAAATTAGATGTTCGCCCTATTGGCAAGGGTTTAATAGCACACTGTCCAACTATTTCGGGTGCAGATGCGTAGTAAATACCGCCTTTATTTTTTGCCACTTTCCTTAAGGCTACAGTCGTATTGGGCACGAATTCAATATTGCTACCAAATTTTTCATTATTTAAGAGATTTTCATGAAAAAAATCTACAGTACCTCCTGCTGCTTGCGTGCGAGAATAAGGTCTTATAACTAAATTTTCTCCGCCAACTTCTTGCCAATTAGTGATTTTACCAGTGAAAATATCTTTGATTTGAGCTAGGGTAAGTCCTGAAATATTTAAATTCGGGTTAACAGCAATAGCGATACCATCGATCGCAACTGGAATTTCTTGGAGTTTAAAACCTCGCTGTTGTGCTTCTTGGTATTCCTTACTTTTCACTGGTCGAGAAGACTGAGAAAAAGCCAACTGATTTTTCAACAGCATCTTGATACCAGTACCAGAACCTGGATTACCTGTAGTTGGATTTGTATAGCGAAGTTGGTATTTAGGTAAAGTACTTTTGAGCTGAGAATCAACTTCTTTGCGAATAGGTGCCCAGGTAGTGCTACCTCCATAGCTGAATAATCCAGAAGGAACTTCTTGCACCGACTCAAAATTTTGATCGGTAGATGGCGAATTTGACTGAGTTCTTGACTGAGATTGATTATTGCTGATAGAACCGAATCTAATATCAAAGCTTCTAGCCAACCACCAATATACTCCACCTACTAAGCCCAGTGTGATTAGTAGGGCTAGAACTAAAACCGCTGTGTCATTTTTTTGCGACATAGATGTGGCACTCGACTTTCTAGAGAATAAAACTTTAAGTCCAAAAGATGTATTTTATGGAACTAAATTGTAGAATACGTCATTTTTGGTATCTCTCTGTAAATCAACAGGACTTACGCAATTGTCACAAGATCCTGGTTGGTGCGTGACACGAAAACTTTATTATTTCGTTGGAAATCAAGCAAAGTGTCACAGCACCCTACAAGTGAAATATGCCAATTGCGTAAGTCCTAATCAAGTTTAAGAGTAACTAAAAGTTAGCTCGAAATTGATAATTTACAGAAATCATGCAGAATGTCAAATATGCTTTTTCGTTACTATACTATTAGCATCAAGCGCGAATCATAAATTATATAAAAAACGAAAAATATTAATGAGTAACCAGAGCACGTGGATTTATTTATACTTATTGTTTTTTTGCTGAATATACTGCTATACATTGGGTTAGCACCATCAAAAAATGTTGATTTATAGAATAGAGAAAACCCTTCTAGCAACTACAATACTCTAGTTAGCAGCAATATCAGGACTTACGCAATTGTCACAATACCTTGGTTGGTGCCGTACACTCACCGTCTTATTATTGGGTTAAAAAATCAGTCTGTGTACAAGCACCCTACGAGCAAAATATGCCAGTTGCGTAAGTTCTAACACTATTAAATCCCTTCTCATTCAGTGTATTCCGGTAATTTCTAACGAAATATAAAAAATGTTAAAATCTTATGTAACTATTTAGTTATATAAAGATAAAAATTGCATTGTATTAATAAATTTGTCAAACTTTAAATATACATAGAAGTTAATTAATTAAGAATAATGATGATATTTTTTGATTAGCAATTCATTATTAATTCCACCAGTAAATTAATCCCCAATCCTTATGATTAAAATCCTCCACCTTTCCGATATTCATATGGGAAGTGGCTTTACCCACGGACGTATTAACCCGGAAACTGGTTTAAATACGCGATTGGAAGATTTTGTGGGAACTTTATCTTTATGTATTGACCGCGCGATCTCAGAAAGAGTAGATTTAGTGTTGTTTGGTGGCGATGCTTTTCCCGACGCTACGCCGCCACCTTACGTACAACAAGCGTTTGCAAGTCAGTTTCGCCGCTTGGCAGATGCTCAAATCCCTACCGTATTATTAGTAGGTAATCACGACCAACATTCTCAGGGACAAGGCGGAGCAAGTCTATGTATTTACCGTACTTTAGGTGTCCCTGGTGTTGTTGTGGGAGATACTATAGATACGCATAATATCCAAACTCGTAGCGGTGCGGTGCAGGTTATTACTTTACCTTGGTTAACTCGTTCTGCTTTAATGACGCGCCAGGAAACTCAGGGTTTAGCCTTAGGAGAAATCAATCAACTATTAACCGAACGTTTGCAAGTTGTATTAGAAGCAGAAATTCGTCGTCTCGATCCTGATGTGCCGATTATACTTTTAGCTCACTTAATGGCGGATAATGCAAACTTGGGAGCAGAACGTTTTTTAGCTGTAGGTAAAGGTTTTACTCTTCCTTTATCTTTGCTGATTCGTCCGTGTTTTGATTATGTAGCTTTGGGGCATGTGCATCGTCATCAAAATTTGAATAAATCCAACAAACCCCCGGTAATATATCCTGGAAGCATCGAACGAGTTGATTTTAGTGAAGAGAAGGAAGACAAAGGGTATGTAATGGTGGAGGTGGAATCGGGTAGCGCCAAATGGGAATTTTGTCCTTTACCAGTTCGTGCTTTCCGTACTATCGAAGTAGATGTATCCAAAACTGAAGATCCACTCGCGGCGATCGCTAAATCTGTAGCCAAAAATAATATTGAAGATGCCGTTGTCAGGTTAGTTTATAAACTACGTTCAGAACAGTTAGATTTAATTAATAATACTTCTTTATACGAAATATTAAGTCCAGCCCATACTTATACTATTCATCCGGAATTAGTAAGTCAATTAGCTCGTCCTCGGGTTCCAGAATTAAGTGCGAGTAGCAGTATCGATCCAATGGAAGCATTGAAAACTTATTTAAATAATCGCGAAGATCTTCATGATATCGCTAATCCAATGTTAGAAGCGGCACATAAATTATTAGGTTTGGATGAAAAATAGTTGTTAGATTCATTGAGTAGTGAGGATTCAATAGATAGTCAAGATTCTATAGATAGATTTTTCTAGTCATATTTATATGACTTTAGCTAATAGAGCGGGGTTTTTCAACCCCAGGTGGGTGTGTTAGAAAACCTATCATATTTTATGGGACAGAACTAGTGGTTTGTCCCATTAATTTTGAGGGGTATTTCCCCAGTCGTCTGAAGACGACTTTTGCTAAAAGAGCGGGGGTTTCAACCCCAGACGAGTGTGATAGAAAACCCAAAATGTACGTAGTAGCGCCGAATTCCCATAATATTCTGTGATTAAGAAGGGAAGACGGCCCAACTACAAACCCTTCAAAACTAATGGGACATAAAATATGCTGTATATTTAACTGCAGCATTATAAAGAAAATTATGTATAGATTTGCTGCTGCGAGCATAAATTCAATCCACTCTAATATCTCTTCCTTGCTGTATCCAGGCCCAGCAGAACCATACACTATATTTTCATTTTCGCT
>JBCBQE010000284.1:0-7786 GCA_039820385.1 Cyanobacteria bacterium J06635_10 | reverse complement strand
ACACTAATCAAGGCTGCAGACAAAGGTTTTAGAAGTAACGAAATCGGAAAATTTTTACCTTCAATATTAATAGAATCTACTTGATATTCAATAGTTTTAGCAATAATTTCAGCTAAGGGTTTATTTTCCTGTTGTGCTAAGTCCTGTAGAATATTATCGAAGACAAATCTGTGAGAATATCTTGAGAGCGAACTTAAATATTCTGGTTCCAGGTTATATTTATCTTTAGCCCAATTTTCTAAATTTAAATGAGATTGATTATCTAAAACTAGAAGGCGATCGAGTGATTCAGTAGTGGCAAAATCAAAACTAGGAACTAAATTGAGTCCGTATTGAGAATGAATTATCTTTCTTTGGGGGGCAATAGATATAGTTTTAGCAGTAAACGATCGAGGATAGGTATCTAAAACAGCAGTCAGATTAATTTCACCAATACCATCATTTAGAAACACTCCAATATTTTGCTTATGCCATTCATAAGCAGCAGTTAATAACCAGAGCGTATCCTTTAATTTAATTGTGGGTGACTTGTATTTTTCTGAATCTGTCAGTGGATAATTTAGCTGTTGAGCGACTTCTCTTGTGACATCTTTTCCTGCTAGTTTTTCTAAAGTATAAAGCGAACCATTCATTGCTCCTGTAATTACGCCAGGACTAGTTATAATATTGCCATCTTCTAAATACTTTACATCTTTAATCCAATCAGTATTAGGATACAGTCTTTTGAGTGAATCGTGAGCAAACCAATTAGTGGTAGCCTGACGGTTTTCTAATAACCCAGTAGCAGCTAAAAGCCGTGCTCCTTCGCAAATAGAAAGAATTACAGTTTTTTCGTTATGATGGTCAATAATCCATTTTGTTAGTGCTGGATCTTGCCCATTGTGAACTGCAGGTATAATAATTAAGTCTGGACTAGATCCTAGGGTTTGCTCAAATTCTTCAAAGGAAAAATCAGGAATAATATCTACCCCGCCAGTAGTTAAAGGAGAAATCTGGCGTTTTGGCGCTACCGTGTAAACATTGAATTTACCCGAAGCCGAAAATATTTCGTATGGTACTAATAGATCCGTTGTTTCTGTTCCTTCATTAGATACTAAGATCGCAGCAGTTTGTTTATTGCGATCGTAGCTTGGAGGATTAATACCCTGAGTTGAAAAATATTCAGAGCTTCCGTGCATTAAATTTGAGAAGGAAACAATAATCCCCAGGATGCCAATAATCAAAGGTGGTAAAATCAAAGCTAAAGAATAAGCAATTATTTTGCCCAAAAGTAGCTTCATTTTCATCTTTCTTGTCAATTAAATCAATTTATTTCCAATTCTAATAAAAAATAAGGGATTTGTTTTACATCAAACGTTGATTTAGATGATAAACTCAGATAATAAAGACGTTGCAATGCAACGTCTCTACATCAGTAATTAATATTTAGGTTCAAAAACTTCCCAAAAGAAATTAAGATTTAGTTAAATCTTCAGCCATTTTCATAAAATCACCCATATTAGATTTTGGGCGGCGACGTACCTTCACAACAGTTTCGGGAGTTTTACCTTTATCAGTAGATTCTTCTGTAATTTCTTTTTGGTCGGATTCTACAAAATAAACCGAGCTAGAATCGGAAAATCCTAAACTTTTACCTAAAGAAGCAAAGATATTCTTGAAAGAACCAAAAACCGATCTGAATAAAACTGATAAAAAAGCTAAAATGCGAATAAAAGTGTTTTGAAAAATTTGTTTGAGACGCAACATGATATCGCCTCCATCTTGAAAATTATCGACAGTCGATCTAAAAAGCTATTAACCAAAAGAAAATACTAATTTTAAAGCAACAACACCCAAGCATCTACTAACTTAGTGATTTCCTTTGATATATCATCAACATAGGGTTACACTGAATTAAAAATACGCCCATCGTAAATTATTTCAGTTATATTTCCCCCGTTAAATACTAATTTAAGGAAGTATAAGGGTTCGCGTTGGGTGTTGTTAATCGTTGGCAAGACAGATTTTTAAGCAGTATATTCACCTCTTTTCGGAATTTCAATATAGAACATAAGGCTGTTCGATCTGCCTTCTTTACCTATTCGCTTCAATTTCTAAGTTACTACTTTCTACAGCTAATAGATTAATTTTGAAACTAAACTTTACGTTTGTTTTTCATATTTAGGACTTTGGTAATCCCGCACTAGTGCCGAAAATCAATGGGTTTAAAGCGCCGTCGTGAGAGAACAGCTTTTCGTGATATTTTTAGGAATGGTCCCAACTGGTACATGTCTTCTTGTAGAGGAGACAAAATACAGTGTAGACTCGAACCGCGTTATTGCCGTTGTGTACTCACAAAAATGATGAAAGTAATAATAAAGTTTCTAGCGTGACTCACAAAGTAATTCAGTATTATCGGGATGTAATTATTTGCTTGTGTAAGTCTGATAATGACTAAAAAAACAGACAAATTAAAGTTTTAATTCAACTATAGAAAATCTTCAATCTTCTCAGATAAAAAAATGTTCCTAAAGTAGGATTTATTCTGATTTGCGAAAGTTTTAATCTCGATTAGGATAATTAGATAAATCAGAAGATGTTGGAAAAATATCCCACGGTTTAAATTTCATGTTAATGTGTGAAATTAGACTTTCCAAGTATCTTATGAGGAAAACCGCCATATTTGCATCAAACACTTTTCATTCAAAACTAAAAGTAACTAATAAACAGGAGATATCAATGCCTAGCATTGCAACAAACAACGAAGTTGCTACAGTAATCATAATTTTTAATGTTGAGCAAGAAAGACAGCAAGAATTAATAGATACCATTGCTGAATTTGTGAAAACAGTAAAGCAACAGCCCGGTTTCGTTTCTGCGAACATACATAAAAGTTTAGATGGCGTGAAAGTTGCTAATTACGCTCAATGGAAAACTATAAAAGACTTTGAAAATTTTCGAGAGAATGCTGAAGTACAAGAAAAAGCAGCTAAACTCAGAGAATTTAATGCACCAGATAGTCATGTTTATGAAGTTATTATTTCTGAGTCAAAATCAGGAATACCAGAAATAGAAAAGCAATATATTTATCATTTTGCTGAATTTCGGATGCAGCCAGAAAATCAACCCCGGATGATTGAATTAGCGAAAGAGAACGTTACAAAAGCGATGAAATTACCGGGATTAGTGTCAGCAAACTTTCATCGCAGTATTGACGGAACTCGCGTGATTAATTACGGACAGTGGAGCAATAAAGAAGCCATTGAAAATCTAAAAAAACAACCGGGTTTCGGTAGCGAATCTCCTTACTGGGAAGGAATTGCTGAAAATGAACATCATCTTTACGAACTTGTTTTTTCTGTAACTGGAGATTAGAAATTTAATCTTTATAATTTTGCTGGATTGGCTTGTTAACATATATGAAACATCGTTGTATTTTTGTGTTGAAATATAATCTAAAAATTCATATATTGTCTAGTGTTGACGGTGAAAGAGTAGCTGTTAATGTAATAAATTCTAACTTATCCGTTGCTAAATCAATCAAAAATGACTTGATGAAATTCTTGGTTCATACAATTAAAAATTAAGTTAAATTGAGGATAATACAGAAAGATTGAAAATTTTGAACTGTAAATAGGATAATTAAAACATCAAGATGGGAACTTATTTAGTCACAGGGGCAAATCGGGGTATTGGTTTAGAATATTGTCGCCAACTCAAAGAGCGTGGCGATAATGCGATCGCAGTTTGTCGCTCAACCTCAGATGAATTAAAAGATTTAGGCGTACAAATAGAATCAGATGTAGATATTACAAAAGATTCCTCAGTTGCGAACTTAGTTAAACGACTTAACGGTAAAGAAATCGATGTTTTAATTAACAACGCCGGTATTGTGGAACGAGTAAATCTTGAAAACTTAGATTTTGATAGTATTCGCAGGCAATTTGAAGTTAATGCAGTTGGTGCTTTAAGATTAACTCATGCTTTACTGAATAACTTAAAATCTGGTTCCAAAATCATTATGATGACTAGCCGTATGGGTTCAATTGATGATAATACTTCTGGTGGTTCCTACGGTTATCGAATGTCAAAAGTAGCCTTATCAATGGCAGGTAAATCATTATCAGTAGACTTGAAATCAAAAGGTATTCCTGTTGCGATTCTTCATCCAGGATTAGTACAAACACGCATGACTGGTTTTTCTGGAATTACCACTGAAGAGTCGGTGAAAGAATTATTAGCTCGTATTGATGAATTGAATATGGAAAATACTGGAACCTTTTGGCATTCTAATGGTGAAGTATTGCCTTGGTAAATACCAAGTCTCATCAGCCAAATTATACATACGGTTAAAGCAATGGGAATTGGAATTAATCGTTGTGATTTTGAAACTCCTCCCCATACCTCCGCCCTAATCTCTGCATCAAGAAAATTGTCAAGGGTTCCCATAAGAATTTTTTCTTCTAAAAAATTCTTATGGGTGCCCGTCATTTTCATGACATAATAATCTAGATTAAATTTATTTTCCCCTCCCAAAATCATTCTGTAGAGTATTATCGCGTTAGCCTAATAGTGAAAACACTGCTTAGCGAATTAGGGGAAATATGGCAGCAGCAGGACATAGTTTAATTGTGGATTTTACCACAGTTTTGGGAGCATCAGCGCTAGGTGGATATATTGCCAATAAGCTCAAACAACCCGTTTTATTAGGATATCTAGCTAGCGGATTAATTGTAGGTCCTTTCGGTCTAAAATTATTAAACGATGACAATCTAATTAAAGCTTTGGCTGAATTTGGAGTTGCTTTTCTCCTCTTTGCTTTGGGTGTGGAATTTTCTTTAACTGAACTCAAAAGAGTCAAAGATATTGCTATTAAGGGTAGTTTGCTGCAAATCGGATTAACCACTACCCTCGTAACGCTAATTACGATGATTTTTGGTTTGGCTTCGGGATTCGCAGAAGGAATCTTCTTAGGTGTAGTATTTTCTCTTTCTTCTACAGCGGTGGTATTAAAAACACTCACAGATAAAGGAGAAACTTATACACTCCACGGGCAAATTATGTTGGCGATTTTAATCGTTCAAGATTTAGCTTTGGGTGTAATGTTAGCTATTTTGCCAGCACTAAAGCAACCTGAAAATATTGCTCCAGCTTTATTTTTGGCTTTAGTAAAAGTTATTGGATTTGCGGCGATCGCCTTTATTTTGAGTCGTTATTTTGTACAGCGTTTGATTCGTAGTATTGCAGAAACTGAAAGTGAAGAATTATTCTTATTAACGATTATTGCTTTATGTTTGGGAGTTGCTTTAATCACAGCAGGTCTCGGTCTTTCCATTGAGATGGGTGCTTTTGTAGCAGGATTAATGATTTCGGAAATAGATTATGCAGACCATGCTTTAGCTAAAGTATTACCATTACGCGATACTTTTGCCAGTTTGTTTTTCGCTTCTATCGGAATGCTAATTGACCCAAATATTTTGATCGGTAATTTCGGGTCAATTTTGCTATTGGTAACTTTAGTAATGATAGGTAAAGCAGCGATTGTATTTCCAATAGTAATAAAATTTGGTTACTCTGTAAAAACAGCAGTAATTGCGGCTCTTGGTATTAATCAAATAGGTGAGTTTTCTTTTGTACTTGAATTAACTGGTTTAGCTCTAGGACTAATTTCTGAAGAAACTTATCTATTACTCTTAGGTACAACTGCAATCACTTTAATTGTCACTCCTATTTTATTAGAAAGAGCGCCCAAAATAGCCAATCTGATTACAAAAACAGCATTTTTGAGAAAATACCTCCAACGTTTTGAAGCACCAAAAAGCCTATCAATTCCAGAAACCATCAATTCTCACGTAGTTGTCGCAGGTTATGGTAGAGTAGGACAAGTTGTGGTCAAGATTTTGCGAAGTCAAGGTTATCCAGTCATAGTTATGGATAACAGCGAAGCAGCAATCCAAAGACTCAGAAGTCAAGAAATACCTTATCTATTTGGCGATGCAGATTCGGAATTAGTACTCGAAAAAGCACATTTAGAAAAAGCCAAAGCCTTAGTAATAGCTTTACCAGATCCCGCAAGCACAAGATTACTACTCGAACGTGCCTTGTCAATCACCCCTGAGTTAGATATTATAGCGCGATCGCACTCTGATAAAGAAATAGATACTCTAACTCAAATGGGTGCAAAAGAAGTAGTACAGCCAGAATTTGAAGCAGCATTAGAATTAGGAACTCATTTACTTAAAACTTTAGGTGCAGCGGAAAATCAAATTTACAGCATTATCAACCATATTCGGATAGATAAGTACATGAGTATTAGACCAGATAAGTAGCTCGAATAAACGGTAAATTCTTGGAAAATTCTAACTTTTAACCTTTACTTAAGATGTTGAGAAACCCGGTTTGTTGAAAAAACCGGGTTTATAAGGGGCAAAATACGCTCTAAATGTTAATGTTAAATTACCCTCAGCTTAAATCAAAAAGAACAATCTAATAGTAAATTGAAAAATGATTGTTATAAGTAGCAGGTATGAAATACTAGGAAACACAGGATTGGAAGAAACACCCGGTAACTAAAATTGCCAGCTTGGAATTAAACGAAGAGAATCAATATCCCCTACAGCGTTTCAATTTGTAGACAACAAGCACTCATTTCAATTGCTCGCAGTTTAAGCATTCTTTCATACTCCTGGAATTAACTGGCTACTTTTACTAACTGTCTAGAAGCCAGCCACATATTCGCAACAGCATATTTAACCAATACATTTTCATGCTTGGCATTACAAGAAGTTTTGAGAGTTTGTGTCTTGCTATGATCTTTGACAAGTTTAGCGTGGTAGGTATAAATCGAACCATCCGGTTTCTCAAAAGTTAACTCTGCTAATACATTACTCTTATCAACACTTTCCTCAACAATTCTACCTGCGGCCTTGTAATTAAACCAATCCCATCCATAGCGCAGAATTAGTTCTCTTTCTACAATTTGAATTGACCTTGGTAAAATTCCCCAACCTCGGTAAATATCCTTAAAACGACTTATATTACCGGTAAGAGTCAATATCGACTTAAATGATTCCTGGTCAAGATTGCCATAATATCTTCCTTCTGGCAAGTCTATCATGGTCGGTGCAAATCGATGTCCGCCAAAGTGGCTAGATTTCCAAATTCGCACATTATCCAAATCCAAACTTGAAATAGTATCTTTAGCGTGGAAATAAAACGGATTTCCGTATCTAGCGCAGCATTTATCGTGACTACCGTGAGTACAAACTAATATATCTCTGGTGCTAGTTGCATCTATTTCGTACTTGAGATTTTTTCTCCACAACCATTTCTTGATAGTTGCTGCTGCTTGCTCGATATCTTCGAGCTTAAATTCTCTTTTGGAGTAGCCTTTTCCTCCTCCTTCTTCTTGGTGATAAATCAACAGTGTTGTAGAGTCTACTTTGTGCGATAAATCGTTAGCAATTAACTGAAATCTGATCGGCAGCTTGGCTTGTTTTGCTTCTTTCACCAATAATCGCAAATTATCCGGAACCCATCTAGAGCTAAAGGCATCCGAATTCCAAGGAGGGGGACATTCTATCAAAACATAAGTTTGATTATTGGTAGCAGTACCAACAATATCTTCTCCTACTTTTCGTGAATCATCAGAACAAAAATTTGTATTCATTGAACTTACATGGGTAGTGTATTTTTGCAAAAACAAATATAGATAGTTTGATTTACTATTAACTCCCTTCAGAATTATGTTTACTACAAAGATTTCTCAATCATAATTCCGCTGCAATGCTTCAGACTGCTAAGGAAA
>JBCBQE010000283.1:0-7794 GCA_039820385.1 Cyanobacteria bacterium J06635_10 | reverse complement strand
CTCAAAATCTAAATTCGTAAACTGAGTAGGCAACGCCCGAAAAAGAAAGGGCAGGCAAGATGCCCACCCCACAAGAATTGTTTTATTTCGAGATATGAAAGTTATTAGGAAAAGAGAATCAATTAATAATCAACAATTATTGTTAATTGTTAATTGTTCATTGTTCATTGATTAATGGTGATGGTGATGATGATGAGCAACAGCTTGTGAAGGATTAATTGCTGTTGCTTCTTCTGACAATAACTCTTCGATGTGAGAGTCAGCCCATTCGGCAGCCATGATCGTAAATTCATGATGTTCGTTGACACAATCCATCTGAATGTAGTTTACATTCTTATGCTTTTTCTCAAGATCGTGAATAATGTGATGTACGTCTAAGAGAGTTTCATGATTTTCTGTGGCAAAGCCGATAGGCATAAATATTATTGCTTTTGCACCTAGTTGAATCAGGTTTTTAGCAGCTTGGGAGGCATTAGGTTGAGTCCATTCAATCAAAGGTGTATCGTGATTGAGCCAACCGACGGAAATTAACGGGTAGCGGTTGATTAATTCTTCGCGTACTAAATCGTAAAGTATTTGAGATTCGGTAATCCCTGAAGTAAATCCCTTGGCTTTGTGGGGACAACCGTGGTTCATCAACACGATACCAATTTCCGAAGGCAAATAAGCATGATGCAATTCGGCGGATATCTTTTCTTCTACAAGCTTCGCCATCAACTTGATATATTTGGGTTCGTTGTAGAAAGAAGGAATGTAGCGCTGTGCTTTTACCCAATGCTCGCCATCATCAGACATCTGAGATAAAGCACTGTTAACTTGCTCTATGGCGATACCGCTGGTAAAGATAGAATCAACTACCAGTAAAGGGTAAATCAGAAGTTTATCAAAGCCTTGGTTATGAATTTCTGCTAAAACTTGATGGGGAAGATGAGGAGCGCAGAAGTTGAAAGCTTTGAAAACCTTTACTTTTTCCCCCCATTTTTCTTGTAATTGTTGTTCAATTCCGGCGCGTTGCTTTTCAAAGATGGCATTGTGGGGTGAAATGAAATTATCGTGTGTATGTCCCCACTCATGTAAGTCAAATATCGCTAGCATCTTTGCTAGAGGCGGGTAAATCCAGGTTGGTACTGGCGCGAACTTTGCCGTAAGTAAATTTAAAGCTTGCTCGTTATAGTTGGCAAAATCTTCGTAGCTTTCTACTTCACCGTAGCCCATAAGCAGTACGGCAACTCGATTGTTTCCTGGTAGATGCTCGTTGGTATGTTCGACTTTTTCTGGTGTTGCTACCACAATTAATTCCTCTATGCAACCTAGGTAGAGCGTTTTATTTTTCCAGTATAGGTAATTATCCCTTCCTGGGGGATAGGATATTCCAAAATAATATAATTAGAGTTTTAATTACATACCTAGTTATGTTTCTATAAAAAAATTTACGTTTCCTTGTCTAACCGTAATATTTTTTGTATTATTCCTATTTTTTCCTGCAAAAATTAAATAGACTACTCCTATCCCGGCAGAAGTAACCCGGGAGCAACGCGCCCAGGGGGGAATAGGAGACAAGAGTTGTAGCCATTAATCAATGCCTCCGGGAATATATAAGTTAAATGGGTTGAAGCTTACTATAAATCAACCAACCTCAAGCAAAAGCACCGCATATAAGTAGGTTGGCATTGAAAATAGTAATTGGGATAAGGCAAGCCGGCAAGCCGGCTGTCATGCAATAGGAATAAGGGTTTGAGGGTAATTTACATTCTGTAATATAGCTTGGTTTATTTGTGCCGACTTACTTAACGATGAATTTAGCCATTACTAAAAAATATGGCTGTGCAAAGCTAGGTATTTTTTTGATTTCCCTAAAATAACTGAGAATAAACGATTAGCCGTGCCTAAAGTAAAGGCTAAATTTTTAATTGCTAGTCTCAAGCGCAAGTTGGTTGTCTTCTAAATGCATTTAAAATATGAAGATGACAAAAATACTCTTGATTTATCCCCATAGGACTATTTTCTAAGTATTTTTCCATAATCAAGTTATATTAATAACTTTTTAATCTATAATACAGTCGATTTGTAAATCCATTAACTAAATGCCGATCAGCGTAATTATTTGTCCTGGAATTCACGAATCAAGCTTGACTGAAAGCTTCGTTAAGGGTTTATTAGAAACAGTTTCTAATAATTCATCTCATGAAAAATCAGTGAATATACTTAAGTCTCCGACCAATAATCTATCTGCTTTATCAGGATTTCATATTTGGCAGTTTTTACGCGACAATTTGGTAGATAAACTAGAATCACCATGTGTATTCATCAGCTTTAGTGCTGGCGTAGTTGGAGCCATTGCTGCTGCTAGTTTATGGCAGATTTTCGGAGGTAATGTCAAGGCTTTTATTGCTATGGATGGATGGATGGTACCTCTTGGGGGTAATTTTCCGATCCATCGAATCAGCCACGATTACTTCACCCACTGGAGCTCTTGCTTGTTGGGTGGTGGCGATCGCAACTTTTACGCTCAACCAGCAGTGCAACATTTAGAATTATGGCGCGAGCCTTCTTCTGTTAAAGGATATTCGGTAGATTCCCTGTCAGGGAAATCCGATAAATACCTTAGTGCGGCTGAATTTTTACAAATAATATTAAAACGCTATAGTTGAAAATTAGTCCGGAAAGGCTTGAAGAAAAACAGGAGGAGAATCTATAAGTTAAAAGTAAAAAGCTAGTTCTGAGGAATTGAGAATGAGAAATTAGGAATGAAGACGACTGAGTTAGGAGTGAGAATTTATCAATAGAATTCGTAACTTATAACTCATAATTCGTAATTTGCTTTCACCTTAAAGTTACCATCATAACGCAGTTAATAACCCCCAATATCACGAATGTTTCCAACTGAACCTGCTGCTGTTAATAAAGGATTTGGCGCGGTACTCAAAAACCGTAATTTCATGCTGGTATGGATCGGACAAATTATATGCCAGCTCGCAGACAAAATCTTTTTCGTGTTGACAATTGCACTGCTCGATAAGTACCCGCTTGCAGCAGGTGTAGTTGAAGATGGTAGGCGTGCCGATCTGTTTCTAGCGTTTACTTTACCAGCGATTCTGCTTGGTTCCTTAGGCGGCATAATCGTCGATCGCTTTCCTAAAAAGCCAATAATGATTGGTTCGGATTTACTGCGGGGACTTTTAACTATAGCAATTCCATTTTTACCAAGGGAATTTTTGATTTTATTAGCAATCACTTTTGCTAACTCCGTCATTGTACAATTTTTTGCACCAGCAGAGCAAGCTGCGATACCGATTTTGGTCAAACGCCAAAATTTGATGGCTGCTAACGCACTATTTACCAGCACGATGATGGGGGCTATAGTTATCGGTTTTGCCATCGGCGATCCCTTACTAAGATGGGGTAAACATTGGCTGGGAGATGAATACGGACAAGAGTTGATTGTGGGTGGCTTATATCTGATTTCTTCGGTGATTAAAATACCCGTAAAGTTAAAAAACCATCAACCGACTGTCGAACAAGAAAAAGTTAATCCTTTGACAGAATTTAAAGAATGCTTGCGCTATCTGAAAAAAAAGCGCTTGATAATGAACGCAATGGTGCAGTTAACCGCTTTGTATTGCGTTTTTGCCGCCTTAGTCGCATTATCGATTCGGTTGGCAGCAAAATTCGGTTTACAAGAAAAACAGTTCGGCTTTTTCCTGGCAGCAGCCGGGGTTGGAATGGTTTTAGGTGCTGGTATTTTAGGTCATTGGGGCGATAGATTCCATCACAAACCCTTACCTTTGTTTGGATTTCTGAGCATGGCGTTTGTGTTAGCTGTGTTTACATTTATTCATAATCTGCCTTTGGCTTTAGCACTTAGTGTTTTATTGGGTGTTGGTGCAGCTTTTATTGCGGTACCGATGCAAACATTAATTCAACAGCAAACACCCCCAGAAATGCACGGTAAAATGTTCGGCTTCCAAAACCACGCCGTAAACATCGCTTTGACAGCACCGCTGCTAATTACCGAAAGACTGACAAATTATTTCGGTTTGCGAAATGTACTTTTAGCAATAAGTATCATAGTTGCCGGTATTGGTATTTGGGCTTGGCATAATACTCGTAAAGTTTTGAAAGATGTAATTTAGGGGAAGGGGTAAGAGGTAAGGGGTAAGAGATACTTAGAAAGTTATTAGCCGTGCTTGATATTATGATTAATTATATTTTTATTAGACCTCTGGGATAATTAATCTCAAAACCCTGTGAATCCTTACGTCAAACTTAATTTCCTACAGATGTCTATTGTAATCATAGGTAAAACCATTACCCATAAAGCAGACAACCGAACTGTGGAGCGAGTATTTTGGTAGAATTCTGTCGAATTATCCGCTTTTCTGCAATCTTGGCCTCGAATTTTTCTCGCTTCAATATTAAAATTGATTAAGTTACTCTCTAAGCTTTAATTATTGATAATTTAAAGCAAGCTTTCCATTAAAATGAAGTTTTAACTACAGATTTTTTACGTCAATTAGCTAATCACTGAGGTTTGCCCGTGTCTTCGCCTTCCCAAATTAGTGTTCCACAAACTGGATCTACCTCTTCTCAAACTGCTTTAACCGAATCAAATACCTTACAAAAACGTGCATCAGGTGGTTTCGCGTTAATTGATAGCCTGAAACGTCACGGGGTTGAACATATTTTTGGTTATCCTGGTGGCGCTATTTTACCTATTTATGATGACTTATATCGAGATGAAGCATCTGGTGGTATTAAGCACATCCTTGTCAGACACGAACAAGGTGCAGCCCATGCTGCCGATGGTTACGCTCGCGCTACTGGTAAAGTTGGTGTTTGTTTTGGTACTTCTGGTCCCGGTGCAACTAATTTAGTCACTGGCATTGCTACTGCCCATATGGATTCGGTACCGATGGTTATTGTTACCGGACAGGTGTCGCGAGCGGCAATTGGTACGGATGCGTTTCAAGAAACTGATATTTACGGAATTACACTACCGATTGTTAAGCATTCCTACGTGGTACGCGACCCCAGAGATATGGCGCGAATCGTGGCAGAAGCCTTTCATATAGCGATTACGGGCCGTCCTGGACCTGTTCTAATTGACGTTCCTAAGGATGTAGCGTTTGAAGAATTTGATTACACTCCTGTAGAACCAAGTTCGGTGAGATTATCAGGATATCGTCCTACGGTAAAGGGAAATCCTCGACAAATTAATGCTGCCATTGAGTTGATTTGCGAAAGTCGTCGTCCCTTGCTTTATGTCGGAGGTGGTGCGATTAATTCTGCCGCTCATCAGGAAATTCAAGAGTTAGCAGAATTATTTGCGATTCCCGTCACCACTACATTAATGGGTATCGGTGCCTTTGAAGAACATCATCCTCTTTCTTTGGGAATGTTGGGAATGCACGGTACGGCATACGCAAATTTTGCGGTCACAGATTGCGATTTATTAATTTGCGTCGGTGCAAGATTTGATGACAGGGTAACGGGTAAATTAGATGAGTTTGCTTCCCGTGCGAAGGTAATTCACATCGATATCGATCCAGCGGAAGTAGGTAAAAACCGCGTTCCAGAAGTGCCGATTGTTGGCGATGTCAAAAATGTCCTAAAAAAATTACTGCGTCGTTGTAAAGAAAGAAATATCAACCAAGCACCACAACAAACTCAAGAGTGGTTGAATTTAATTAACCGTTGGAAGGAAGAATATCCTTTACTGGTACCATACTATGCTGATAGTATTTCCCCCCAAGAAGTAATTTCCGAAATCGGCAACCAAGCACCCCAGGCTTTCTACACCACAGATGTCGGACAACATCAAATGTGGGCAGCGCAATTCCTTAAAAATGGTCCCCGTCGCTGGATTTCTAGTGCCGGTTTAGGAACTATGGGTTTTGGAGTTCCTGCTGCTATGGGTGCAAAAGTGGCGTTCCCCGATGAAGAAGTTATCTGTATCAGTGGCGATGCTAGTTTCCAAATGAATTTACAGGAATTGGGAACCCTTGCACAATATGGCATCAATGTCAAGACTGTAATTATTAATAATGGTTGGCAAGGAATGGTGCGTCAATGGCAGCAAGCATTTTTTGGCGAGCGTTATTCTAATTCCAATATGGAAGTAGGCATGCCGGATATTGAATTATTGTGTCAAGCTTACGGCATCAAAGGCATGGTGATTGAAAAGCGAGAACAACTCAAAGATGCGATCGCCGAGATGATAGCACATGATGGTCCAGTTGTAGTCAATGCTCTGGTCACCAGAGATGAAAACTGCTATCCAATGGTAGGCCCCGGAAAGAGCAATGCCCAAATGGTTGGTTTACCCAAGCAGCCGCCGAAAGCTATTCAAGAACCAGTTTATTGCAGTAATTGCGGTGCGAAGAATGCTGCGACGAATAGCTTTTGTCCGGAATGTGGGACTAAGTTGTAATAACCCCACCCCCTAGCCCCCTCCCCTCGAGAAGGGAGGGGGGACAGGAGTTATTTTTTGATAAAGAATTAATTTATATTGATTTTTTATTTCCAATACCTAATGTTGCTGCAAAGCATTCTTAGCCCCCTCCCCTCTAGAGGGGAGGGGGTTGGGGGTGGGGTTACAGCCATTCTAAAATCTCTTTTACTACCCCATCAATATCATCAAAAACTTGTTCATTGCGAAATCTTACCACCCGAAACCCCAGACTTTCCAAAAATTCCTGACGGATAGCATCTTCCTCTTGGGTGTAATCATGAATATTCCCATCAACTTCCACAATTAACTGTGCTTCTCCACAATAAAAATCAACAATAAACCGATCGATTGCGTGTTGACGGCGAAATTTGAAATTTAGTAATTGTTTATGTCTTAATTTTAGCCAAAGTCGCTTTTCTGCTGGAGTAGGCTCGCACCGCATCTGTCGTGCTAGCGGCTTGAGTTTTTTCCATAGTTGTATTGAAGTTCGCCATTTAACCCCACCCCCTAGCCCCCTCCCCTCTGGAAGAGAGGGGGGATAAGAATCTTTTTGTGGGTTATTGTTTTGAGTCATTTTTTGATAAAGAATTTATTTATGTTGATTTATTATTCCCAATAATCCCAATGTGATTAACAAACACAATACCCAGCGTTGTTCGTTTGTATTTTTAGCCTCTTCCCTTCTTCAGGGAAAGAGTTTGGGGTTAATTCATAGCGTCTCCCTTGTTAAGAGTAAAAGGTTGAACATAAGCATTCATAGCCCCCTCCCTTCTAGAGGAGAGATTGAACATAAGCATTCATAGCCCCCTCCCTTCTAAAGGAGAGGTTGAACATAAGCATTCATAGCCCCCTCCCTTCTAAAGGAGAGGTTGAACATAAGCATTCATAGCCCCCTCCCTTCTAAAGGAGAGGTTAAACATAAGCATTCATAGCCCCCTCCCTTCTAAAGGAGAGGTTAAACATAAGCATTCATAGCCCCCTCCCTTGTTAAGAGCAAGAAGTTGAACATAAACATTCATAGCCCCCTCCCTTCTAGAGGGGAGGGGGTTGGGGGGTGGGGTTTTTAAGTAAAATCACGTTCATCTTTACCCAGAGTTGATACTAAACTAAAATAGATCAACCCCAAGATGCAGACTTATAAATGGATTGGAATACGGTACTGCGAAGTTTACAATCCGACTTTATCAAGCGTTTAGCTGATGGCTGTTTGCTGCATTGCAAAGGTGTTGCTCAACATAGTGAATTAAGTGTTATCTCTGGGGAGAGGTTAAAACAGTTACGAGAGTTTTGCTGGATAATGGCTGAAAAATACAAGCGCGTTTCTTCAGTGCGCGATGTTTTTA
>JBCBQE010000282.1:4444-7797 GCA_039820385.1 Cyanobacteria bacterium J06635_10 | reverse complement strand
TAGAGCTTCTAATTTATGAGAATCAAAAAGTAGAAGCTCTAGAAGAAAGTTTAAATGCTGCTAGTGATTTAAAATCGCCACTTGGAAAATTCTCATGGTTAATCAATAGACAGACTAGAACAGAAACTAGAAATCAATTACAGAAAATAATTGATCGGATAAAAGAAAAAAATCGCTTAGAAGATCACCAAGATGATGTTAACAGCGTTCTTTTTAGTCCTAATGGCAAAATATTAGCTTCTGCTAGCGACGACAAAACCATAAAGCTTTGGAATATTGATGGAAGTTTAGTTAAAACTTTAGAAGGACATCAGGAAGAAGTATGGAGTTTAGATTTTAATAGAGATGGCACAAATTTAGCATCTATTGATAAAAACGGGATGATAAAACTTTGGAATATAAAAGATAAAACACTAATAAAGAATATACCTTATGAACCTAATAAAAGTGAAAGTTTCGGTTTAGCATACAATGTAAAATTTACTCCTGACGGGAAATTATTAGCTACTGCTGGTGGTGGTAAAAATATTAAAATTAGGCAGTTTGATGGGAGTTTGTATAAAGAATTAGAAGGACACGATTTTCCTGTTAGAGATATTAGTTTCACTCCTGATAGTAAAGTACTAGCATCAGCTAGTGACGATAGAACTGTCAAATTGTGGAATATTGATACCGGTAAAGTCATTCATACTTTCCCAAAGCATAAAAATGCTTTTATGAGCGTCAGTTTTAGTGCCGATAGTAAGCTTTTAGCTGCTGCTACCTATGGTGGAATTATTAAAATTTGGAATATGAACGATTATACTGTCAAGTATTGTTGGAACGTTCATGTTAATGGAATCTGGCATATTGGTTTTAACTCAGATGGTAAGCAATTAGTTTCTACCAGTGAGGATAAAACCCTAAAAATGTGGAATCTTGATAACATTGATAAATGTCAAGGTGATACCTTTGAAAAAGAAAAAGCTGAAGCTATATTTAATCACAACGATACAGTTTGGAATGCTAATTTTAGTCCCGATAGTAAACTAATAGTTTCTGGTAGTAAAGATAAAACAATTAGACTTTGGAATATTGATCATGAAAAACCTGGATCCCAAACAAATTTGGATGATTTATCAAAATATGGATGTAGCTGGATAAAAGACTATCTCAAACAAAAATATAAATCTAACCTTAACAGAAAAAAAATTTGTGATTTTACAAATTAAAATGAGCGATTTGCTCTAAACCCTATTATTGTTTACACCATTAAGCCATGAAGAAAATTATTGGATACATCATTAGATTAACTGCAATTTTCCTATCGGTAATATTTTTTACTATTATCGGAGTAGATGATGCGATCGCAGCAAACAATGTAGATTTAGAAAATATAAAAATAAGACCAGAAGCTTCTATCCTTCGTCCCGTACCATATCCACCATGTCCTACAGTCACCCCACAACCTCCTACAGTCACCTCAAAACCTCCTAGAATCACCCCACAACCTCCTAGAATCCAGGGCAAAGATAAACCCTGTCCGTGGTATTGCTACCGCTTGAGCTATGCTGACACTCAGAGGTATAAAGAAGAAATTTCTAAATTTGAAAACGGCAAGGTGACAGGCAAACAATTTGTTACAAATTTGAATAATTTACTAAGCAAATACCTACAAAACAAACCACCTCTAAAGCTGAAGCAAGACAAAATCTCTCAATACAAGCAAATACCTACAACACAAATCACCTCTGATACCGAAACAAAACCAAGCACCTCTAATACCGAAACAGAACAAAATCTCTCCATACAATAAATAGAAATCAGCCACTCTCGTGACTGTGAAACTATTTTCAGGGTGTCATCTTCAAAAGTTTAAATAACCGTCATTGTTCGCTGTGCGTTCGCGGAGCGTGTCCGAAGGACTCAGCAATCGCAACACTTTGAGATTGCTTCGTTCCACTATGTTACACTCGCAATGACATATTACAGGTAATTCGCCGGACATAATATTATATCTTTTCAACAAAACTCCGCGTAACTCCGCGCTTACCTCCGCGCCCCTCTGCGTTAAAAAAAATAATTTATCTATATGCCAAACCCAAACCTATACGCCCTCCTAATCGGCATCAACTGCTACATCCCCAACCGACTCCCCGACGGAACCTCCTACAGAAATCTCGCTGGATCTGTCCGCGATATCAACCATGTCACCGACTTCCTCAAACTCAAACTAAAAGTCCCAGACAACCAAATCTTCACCCTCACAGCTACTGGTGAACTCGAACCATCAGAACCACCAGACAAATTACCAACCTACGAAAATATGGTGACGATGTTCGCTCATCTCACCCAAATCGCTCAATCTGACGACCAAATTTATATCCACTATTCTGGCCATGGAGGGCGTGCTCAAACCAATTATCCCCAACTCAAGGGAGAAAATGGCATTGATGAAACCCTTGTTCCTTATGATATTGGTAAGCCTAACGCACGCTATCTCCGTGACATTGAATTAGCCAAACTTTTAGAAAGAATGGTGGATAAAGGTTTAATTGTCACCGTCATTTTGGATAGTTGTCATTCCGGAGGAGCAACACGAGGGGATGATTGCGATATCCGGGGATTAGACACTATCGATACTACAGTAAGACCTATAGAAAGTCTAGTGGCTACAGAGACAGAATTAACTCAAACCTGGGAAGCCCTAACCACATCAGAAACTCGCAACGTCACCCTAGAAAGTGGCTGGCTTCCTGAACCGAAAGGTTACGTTCTCTTAGCTGCTTGTCGTCAAAATGAATCTGCTGTTGAATATGCTTTTAATGGCAAGGAACGTAACGGCGCTCTAACCCACTGGTTATTAGACTGTCTATATTCCCTTCAACCTGGACTAACCTATAAAGTACTCCACGATCGCATTTTTGCCAAGATAAATAGTCAGTTTCAAAGGCAAACTCCTCAACTACAGGGAGAAGGCGATCGCATTGTTTTTGGTAGCGATCGCACTTCACTTGAATACGCTGTAAACGTTATCAAAGTAGAAGCAAACCAACGGCTTTTAATTAATGCAGGTCAAGTACAAGGTCTTCGTCAAGGCACGCAATTTGCCATTTATCCTCATGGTACAACAGATTTTACATCAATAGAACAGCGATTGGCTTTAGCTGAAATCACACAACTTGGAGCTACAGAATCTTGGTGCGATATTACAGAAATCTTTTCTCAAGAAGCTATTGAACAAGGTTCTCAGGCTCTACTAATCAATCCTAAATCCGTCAAACTGGTTCAAAAGGTGCGTCTGTTTGCTAAGACACAAAATACGGAAAACCTCACCCCCTTCCCCTCTCCTTACCAAGGAGAGGGGTGTCCGA
>JBCBQE010000282.1:0-4344 GCA_039820385.1 Cyanobacteria bacterium J06635_10 | reverse complement strand
TAGGACGGGGTGAGGTTGATTCCAAAAGCACGGAAAACCTCACCCCCTTCCCCTCTCCTTATCAAGGAGAGGGGTGTCCGATAGGACGGGGTGAGGTTGATTCCAAAAGCACGGAAAACCTCACCCCCTTCCCCTCTCCTTATCAAGGAGAGGGGTGTTCCGAGGTTGATTCCAAATCAGAAGTTTATCAAATTCAACATCAAGCATTGCAAGCTATCTCTAATGAAATAAAAACTGCTCCAGGTTGGATAGAAGAATTAGCCTCTGCTGATGAAAATGCTGATTACCAAATTTGTTTAAATAACAACGGTGAATACGAAATTTGCGATCCTAGCGGCACACCGATTAAAAATATACGACCAGCTGTAAAATTTAATGATGCAGATGCTGCTATTACCGTAGTTAAGCGCTTAATACATTTAGCGAAATATCGGGCAGTGCAACAGCTTGACAATTATTATCATAAATCCAACTTACCAGGGCATAAACTGGCTTTTACAGTAGAATTGGTAGGAAAACAAACAAACTACGATCCAGCAGAAAAACCTGAACCACAGCCAATTAGTCACCCTGGTAACACACCACAGATAAAAGTTGGAGAGTGGATATTTATACGTATCCGCAATGATTCTTCTCAATCCCTCAACGTCACAGTACTAGCCTTACAAAATGATTGGAGCATTCAGCAAATTTATCCCCATGGTGGAGGAAATTTTATTACATTTGACCCGGGACAAGAAGAAATTCTACCACTACAAGCAAATCTACCAAACGGATATCAAGAAGCGCAAGATATTATCAAAGTATTTGCGACAGTAGGTGCTACAGATTTCCACTGGTTAGAATTACCTGCCCTAGATAAACCTCTTGTCTCCTTTGGCACCAAAAGCCCAGGCAATCCCCTCGAAGATATTTTAAGTGCGATCGCCGCATCTCAACCACCAACGAAAAACCTTCAACCTGTGAAATATGCTGCCGCTGAATGGATTACAGAGCAAATTGTTGTAAGGACAATATAGTCTTTTTCAGTTTTCGTTTGCCCACGAATTGGCGTGTAGAGACGTTATATATAACGTCTCTAAATTTATCGGAATAACGGAAAATCGTTGGGCGTTTTACCCCTAAAAGATCGGCAGTATCCAAAGCATCGGAGAGGTGAAAGAGTGAGGTTGAGTGGGACGATTTCAAATCCGTCTACCTATATCTAAAGAAATATGCCTATTGATAGTGGATTTCTGTATGACAATTTTAATAGTGGTATATTTTGCAACTATAAGTACGGAAAAGATATTGGCAAAATGAAGCCTTATGTAGACAAAGCAAAACACTGCTAACACTAAACAAAGGAAACAAGTTGATGAATATTAAAGCTATTGCTCTAGCATCTGTTATCGGTTTATCTGCACCCGCAATTACAGAAGTTATGAACGCAAACAGTGCTTCTGCTATGCCTACAGACTTCGTTCGTCCAAAAGGTACTTTTGCTGATACAAAACAGGAATGGGAACTTCGTTTGTATCTAGACGAATTTGGGGTTTATACTTATCAAGCTACGAACACAAAAAATGGCAATTCATTAACATTAAAGGATCCTGAACTTTCACGAGAAGAACAAGCCTATATATATACTTTTAAAAATGGCAAGTATAGCTATCGAGTAATCTACAATGCTTCCAAACCTAAAGCTATTGCTCTCTACGTTTTCAATCCCAGTGGTAATGTGATTCTAAATCGCGAGATGTTTAAGGGTTATGCTCGCCCTCAAGGAACCTTTGTTGATGCAAACCAGGAGTGGGTTGTTAGACTTAGTATGAACCAGTCTGGAACCTACATCTACGAAGGCGAAAACACAAAAACTGGTTCTAAATTAACCTTGAAAAATCCCACAACTTCACGGGAAGAACAAGCTTATATCTACACATTCAAAAATGGTCAATATAGCTATAAAGTAATCTATAATCCTGCAAAAGAAAAGGCGATCGTTCTCTACGTTTTCGATCCTAATGGCAAGGCAATTTTAACACGCGATATGACATTAGACTACGACGTGTAAATTCCCTGCTCTAAGTAGTGTAAGGCAATATTTGAAGTTTTAATCAAAATCAAGATTCTAGCCCCAGTCTTACTTGCTGAGGGCTATTTTAGTAGTTGATCGAGAGAACGCTGATAGTTTGATAAGTATAAAATTAAGAAAAGTTTATTGCTCTGCGTATTACGTAAGAATATTCCCTGAAAAAGGTTTATTTTGCAATTTTAAAAGCATCATTGAATTACTTTCAAATGAAATTGTAGTTTTGAAACTTTTAGTTTTTAAAGGTTTCAAGGGTGTCTTTTACCATAGAAATATTTATGACTTTTGATAGAGCAGGCAACACATTAGATGATGCCAAGAAGTTTAATATTACTTCCACTACACAGACATTTACGGATTGGGTTGGTAGTACTGATGGTAATGACTACTACCGCTTCAGTATCGGTAGTACAAGCACTTTGGATATTACCTTGGATGGTTTGTTTGATGATGCTGACGTACAGTTACTTGATAGTAGCGGTGAAATAATTGTTAGCCCAGAAAAAGGTGGAAGTAGTGCCGAATTAATTAACCAAACTTTAAATGCAGGTGATTATTACATTCGGGTTTATCCTTGGAAAGATGCGACTACTAGCTATAACTTGACTGTATCGGCTACTGCGTTAGGACAACCGGAAGAACCAAATCCAGAAACGTGGACTAAACAGTTGGGTACTGAAGGTGATGACTTTTCTAACGGTATTGCTGTAGATAGGGCTGGGAATGTCTATATTACGGGATTCACCGACGGTTCGTTAGGAGGAGATAATGCTGGATATTACGATACTTGGTTAGCAAAGTATAACAGTAGTGGTAATCAATTATGGAAAACACAATTAGGTACTGCTGATGATGACTTTTCCTATAGTGTTGCTGTAGATAACAACGGTAATGCCTACATTACTGGACATAACGAAGGTACTTGGTTAGGCGGAATTGATAATGGTTGGAATGATTACAATGCTTTGATAGCTAAATACGACAGCAACGGTAATTTATTGTGGACAGATCAAGTAGATTATGTTGGTGAAAACGAATATTCCTATAGCATTGCTGTTGGGGGTGCTAACTATATTTATATGACGGGAGTTGTTAATAAAATTCAGCGAGGAGCAATTCCTAATACTTGGTTGTCAAAACATTCGAGTAATGGAAAACACCAGTGGAAAACAAAACTGAATGCTTATGCGGAGACTACTACGGTAGAGGCTGATAGTGCTGGTAATATTTACGTCGCTGGCTACTTTGATAACTTCTTCGGGAAAAAATTTATCGAAAGTGCATGGATAGCTAAGTATAATTCATCTGGAAAAAAACTTTCTTTTAAATGTTTAGATACTTTGGACTTCGATATTATTCGCGATATAGATGTTGATATTACTGGCAATGTTTATATTACAGGATATACTACCAACGAACCTTCTAAGGGAAATTATTCCGGAGATTATTATGCCTTAGTAGCTAAGTATGATATTTGCGGAAAATTGCTTTGGTCAAAACGATTAGATAACACTGGCGATGATTTTACAACCCTTGTTGCAGTTAGCGATGATGGTAGTGTCTACATTACGGGAAAAACAGAAGGGACTATACAAGCAGGTAATCCTGGAACTCGAAATAATTGGGTAGCCAAATACAGCAGTAATGGGACTTTAATTTGGACGCAAAAACTTGACATTTACAGTGAAAATGTTAACAGTATGACCGTTGACGAAACTGGGAATATTTACATTACTGGAGAAACAGAAAATCGGTCAAGTACAAATAGTTTTCAAGATGTTGATGCTTTCGTTTCAAAGTATGCTTATCCTGCTTAAACATTCTTGATTTACAAGTTTAGTTTTCTATTGTGTCAGTTTGGATAAAAAATAACCCATGCGTAAGTTTTTTGCGCTCTCACTAGCTTTAGTTATTAGCTTTTTTGGAACAATAGGATTGAGTAATATACCACAAGGTTTGACAGCAGTTAAAAATGTAGTTTCTGAGAGGACATCTAACATGACATCTTGTAATAATGGAATTGAAGTTGATGGAATTTGCTTTGAAACTTTATTACCAGAACAAAATTATCAACTTCCAGAACATGGAGAAGAAACTCCGATTCAAATTGGAGTTCGTATTACGAATAATTCTTCAACTCCTTATCGTTTTCAAATGCCTCACTTCCTAGTAGAAATTTCTAATCCTAATAGAGAACGAATGAAAATGAATTTTTTAAAAAATAGTACTAGAACAGCAAATTAAAGGAATATCCGATTCATTTGCTGTTCTAG
>JBCBQE010000281.1:0-7810 GCA_039820385.1 Cyanobacteria bacterium J06635_10 | reverse complement strand
TATCAAAGATAACATTCGTTTAGGTCGTCCTAACGCTACCGACGCAGAAGTAGAAGCAGCAGCAAAAGCCGCACGGGCACATGATTTTATCCTGGAATTACCTCAAGGATACGATACAATTACTGGCTCGCGCGGTACTCGGCTTTCTGGTGGACAAAGACAAAGGATTACGATTGCTAGGGCTATTTTACAAGATAATCCCATCGTTATTTTAGATGAAGCTACTGCTTTTACCGACCCGGAGAATGAAGCCTTGATTCAAGAAGCCATAGCTAAACTGACAGTAGGTAAAACCTTAATTGTTATCGCTCACCGTCTTTCTACTATTGTCGATGCCGATCAAATTATAGTTTTAGATAAAGGAAAAATAGTTGAGCGTGGTAAGCACGAACAATTAACAACAGCTAATGGAATTTATGCATCTTTGTGGAATAATTATCAACGCGCTCAAAGTTGGGGAATTAGAAATCATACTGTGTCTGGTTAAACACTTATCATATCTGTGGGGGCTAGGTAATGGGTAATGGGTAATAATTAAAAATAATATATTTTAACGCAAAGAAACGCGGAGGAAAGCGCAAAGGAGCGCAGAGTTTTTTTCTTATATTTTGAGTCTTGTAGGATGTGTTAGAACGAAGTTAGTGATGTATGAAATCATCTGTATTTGTAGGAAATAAAAATCTAAAATAAATACATCAGTTGTTAAAATCTAAAATCTAAAATCCAAAATACTATGAATGCTCAAAAAGAATCTACAGCAAAATTGCAAGGTGTACCCGAAACTTTAATGATTACCCTTTACGGACGCTATAAAGAACAATCATATCCTGACTGCATGCTCAAAGATGAAAAAGCAGTGGAAATTGCCGAAAAGGTTGATTATGATTTTTCTAAATATGCTCAAGAATGGGTTTCGCAAGTTACTAGTGTTATTCGAGCAAGGATTATTGATAATTTATTAAAAAAATTTCTTGCTAATCATCCCCAAGCAACTGTTATAAATTTAGGAGGAGGACTTTGTACGCGCTTTTTCCGAATTGATAATGGTGAAATTAATTGGTATGAAGTTGATTTTCCAGAAGTAATTGAACTGAAAGAGAAACTGGTACAGCAGAGCGATCGCTATCATTTAATTGCTAGTTCAATTCTAGAACCAGCTTGGATAGAACAACTAAATCCAGATGTAAATCAACCTTTATTTATCATTATGGAAGGAGTATCAATGTATCTAAGCGAAGAAGAAAATAAAACTTTATTTACTCAGATACAAACAATGTTGGCTCCTAAATATGCTCCGATAGAAATGGTATTTGATGTAATGAATCGTAAAACAGCTGCAAGCACAAAACGTCATGATACCGTGTCTAAAACTAGTGCTGAATTTAAATGGGGAATCGATAATTCTCAAGAGTTAGAAACATGGAATTTAGGGATTACTCTCAAAGATGAAATTTATTTCCTTCCCGAATCTGTTAAATATCCTCAACGGATAAAACCTTTTTGGTTGAAGTATATTGCGTTTATTTTTATACCATTATTTAAAAATAATGCTCGCATCCTCCAAGTAGAAATTAATTGATGATTTATATTCATACCTTTTCTGTATAAAGATGCGCCCCTCTTTAGCCCAGACGGCTGGGCTTAGTTCCTGTAGCGATACCCTTTGAGGGTATTGCTACCGTCGATTTAGTGCAGCCTCATAAAAAAATTGGTATCGCATCTCGCACTATAAAAAACTATCTCTAAAATCCAAAATCCGATGATAAACAGTTTCCAACGTGCCATCAAAGCATCTGGTTCTTATGCTCCAGATTACAAATCTTCTCTCATTCTTTCAGTTTTTGCTTCTGTTATTCAGGGAATTGTTTTTGCTTTATTAATTCCTCTCCTCAAAGCTTTAACTCAAAACCCTATCGATACTAACAGGGTTTGGACGATTATCGTCTTAATGGCAATTCTAGTCATAGTCGAATTTCTGATCCGATGGCGAGAACTTGAATATGGCTGGGTGACAGCAATTGATGCAGCTAGTGAAATGCGATCGCGTTTGGGGGAACAATTACGTCGCATTCCTTTAGAACAACTTAATAATCGTCGTGATGGGGATTTAAATGTCATTCTCAGTGGTAATGTTTCTGATGCACTGCTCTCCATTGGGGAAATTTCCAAAATCATTATTCAGACAATGGTTGTCCCTACAGTCATCGTTTTTATTACCTTCTTCATTGATTGGCGACTTGCTATGGCAATGCTGCTTATTTTCCCCTTAACTATCCCCTTTTACCGACAACAGCGAACTGTAAGCATTAAAGAATTGCGTGAAGTTGCTCTCTCAGATGCAGATACAGCATCCCGGATTATTGAATATGCTCTCTTGTTACCGGTGCTGCGGGCTACCAATCAAATTGGGGAAAAATCGCAACGGTTACGTCAAGCCATATCTCAACAAAGGCAGACTCAAGCCCGTGCGAATCGTCTAGCAACAATGCCCGCAATTCTTCTATCTACAGTGGTTCAAGTGGGAATTGTTGTTATTCTTGCTCTGGGTGTACTATTTTTACTTCAAGGTACAATTGACCTCGCCTCTGTTTTTGGATTAGTTATAATTGCTACTCGTTTTAGCGAACCCATCGCTATCTTTGGTAGTATCACAGTTGTCTTTGACTTGATGGAGGTAGCATTAGAAAGAATTGAAGCTTTAATGTCAATTCAACCCCTACCTATAGCTAATCCCCCAGCCACTATCAACAAATTTGATATTTCTTTTGAAAATGTGACTTTCGCTTACGCAGACCAAAATGAACCTGTATTACGCAATATTTCCTTTCACTTACCAGAACGCAGTTTAACAGCGCTGGTTGGTAGTTCCGGAAGCGGTAAAACAACAATTACACGATTAATCAGTAGATATGCTGATGTTCAACAGGGTAGCGTTTGCATCGGTGGAACAAATATTAAAGATGTAGACGCTACCGAATTAATGCGCCACATCTCAGTAGTTTTCCAAGATGTATATCTATTTGACGATACCATCCGCAACAACATTCGTATCGCAAAACCCAATGCTACCGACGCTGAAGTAGAAGCAGCAGCAAAAGCCGCCAATTGTTATGAATTTATCTCGCGCTTACCCCAGGGTTATGATACCCAAGTCGGGGAAATCGGTGGCGCACTTTCAGGAGGAGAGCGTCAGCGTATTTCCATTGCCCGTGCTATTGTCAAAGATGCTCCCATCGTATTACTAGATGAACCCACATCAGCCCTAGATACCGAAAGCGAAGTTGCAGTACAAACAGCAATTGACAAACTCGTGGAAAATAAAACAGTAGTGATAATAGCCCATAGACTTTCAACTGTCACAGGTGCAGATAATATTTTGGTATTGGAAGAGGGATCAGTAATAGAGAGTGGAAATCACGAGGAATTAATTGCCAATAAAGGACGCTATGCAGATTTATGGAACGCACAACTGCGATCGCGCAAATGGCGAATTGCAGCATAAGCATGAATGATATCATGTCCGGATGATAAGAAATTCCAAAAGAACGCAAACCCAGAGTTTTTAAACCTGGGTTAGTTCGATGTAAAGCACCTAGTGCCCGTCATCTTTTATCATATCTTCGATAAAATCTCTGACTTTGTTTTGCCAATTAGGGATATTTTGTAGTTTTTCTTTAGCTTGCGGAGTCAACCTAACTGTTGCAGTTGCAGTTAAAGGATGTTTTCGATTAGTTGTAAAACCTTCCTCATTGCCTTTAATAAAATGACCTTTAGAATTTCTCATAAATAGTTGACGGTTGGTGTACATATGGTTATACTGTTTATAGCAGCTACTAAAGAGGTCGGTCAATGGCTCGGAGTAAAACACCATCGTTTGTAACAGAGCTTCCATTAAAAGTAAATAGTAAGCAAGAAAAGGAACTACTCGCACGTTTTCAAGCTGCGCGACAACTATACAATGCTTGTTTGAATGAAGCTTTGGTGCGAATGAACTTGGTTAAAAACTCTGAGCTATACCAGCAAGCTAAAAAGTTAAGAGGAGGTAGCAAAAAAGCACGACAAGATTTATTCAACAAAGCCAGAGAGCAACACAGATTTAATGATTATGCTTTAAAAACTTTTGCGACCCAAACAGCTAACCGTAGTAAGTGGATAAAGATTAACCTTGGTGCCCACGAAAAGCAAACAATAGGTACAAGAGCTTTTAAAGCTGTAGATAAAATCTTGTTTGGTCAGGCTAAAAAAGTTAAATTTAAGGCGACAACTCGCTTTAAATCAGTAAAAGGGCAGTCAAACGATACTGGCATCAGATTTATTAACAATCAGGTTTTATGGAAGAAATTAATATTAAATACAATTATAGATTGGGATAACCTGGTACTAGTTCACGGCTTAAATTCACCTGTTAAATATTGCCGTATATTATGGCGTAACTTAAACGGTAAAAAGCGTTGGTTCGTTCAATTAATTAACGAGGGATTGCCGTATCAACAACCTCATGACTACGTAAAAAAAGGGATAGTTGGGCTAGATGTTAACATCTCTAATGTTGCGTTTGTTGCTGACAATAAAGCAGGATTATTACCATTTGCAGATAAAGTACCAACATTTGAGCGCGAGATAAAAGCGCTTCAAAGAAAGATGCAGCGTTCTCAAAGAATGCACAATCCAGATAATTTTGAACCTGACTTTGATAAGCAAGTTGGTAACAAGATTGTTCGCAAAAAAGGAAAAGTAAAGGAAGGTAAAAAACAGTGGATAAAAACAAGAAACTATCGTCGGATACAAGCTAGAAAAGCTGAACTAGAACGACGTAAAACAGCTTACGCAAAGTCTCAAAACCGTAGATTGGTTAACGAGATATTGCGTCATGGCAATCAGATTAAAACCGAAAAAGTAAGTATAAAAGGCTGGCAGAAGCGTTACGGTAAGGCAATTTCTGCTAAGTCACCAGGGTTTTTCCAATCAGAACTTAAGCGCAAAGCTGAAAATGCTGGCGGTTATTTTCTAACTTTTTCTACTCAAAAAACCGCGTTGTCTCAAACCCATTTAGACGGCTCTCGTGTCAAGAAAAGCCTATCTCAAAGGGTACATAAAGATGTAACCGGGTTTGTGATGCACCGCGATTTGTTCTCTGCATTTTTGAGTAGATGTGTGTATAACGATTCGCTTTCATTGTGGGATGCTCAATGTGAGTATCCAGGGACGGAGCCGTTCTTGTTAGATGCATGGAAGCAATATCAACAATCTGCAAATCAAGTAGCCGCGTGTGAACGTAGGAACAGTTATAGTTCCTCTGAGCAGATATCTAACGAAGTGCTAACCTCTAACCAGATAAGTCAGAAGGACTACAAGTTAGAAGGCAACGCCTGAATCTCAGTGTCTTTAGACCTGAGAGTGGCTCAATAGTTATTATTGCCGCATCTGTGGGAAAAACTAGAAATCCTCTTTCCTCCTGCTCCCTGCCCGTTTTATTATAAGTAAATTTCCTATGATATAGTACATTTTTTCGTCTAATTAACCAGCATTAATACCCACAACTTATAAAGACGTAGCATTGCTACGTCTTTACATTGTTTCGGGAATAAACAAATCTGACTTTACCTTTAATCTGTATTTATTGAAACTAATTCTTAATAATTAAAGTGATAATATTTATACAAATACTATCCCCAATCCATGAAAGGCCAAACAGGAATCCGTCAACGTCAACTTTGCGAACTTTTGGGACTTGATTATAAAAACGTTGCGACTTCAGCCAAGCAACTTGGGCTGAGTACTCACGCTTATCTGCAACAAGAAACTGGCTGGATTCTCAAAAACGAGCTTTACTATCCACCAGATCGTTCTTCTCTCGACGAAACAAAATCCTAATCTCATAAAATTTGCATAAATGTATTTATAATTACATAAAATACAGGCTATTGCTAATTATTATTAATAATAGACTGAATATACTGCATTTTGTTGAAAGTTATGATTAGATTAAGAATAGTCAATGGTTGTTTTAACTTGGAAGATTTTCTAGGCTAAGCGTACAAATAGTTCCCCTAGCTCAAGATTTATGGGAAATCCTAGCTTAAGTACAAGTAATATTACAGCCAAAATATTTGTAAACTTGTTGCAAGAAGCTAATTATGAAAAAGAATGATTTTTTATACTCTTCTAGTTCCTATGAGGAAGGGTTTGACAAAAATTTAGTATTTAATGCTAATTTACAGGAGTTCTCTCAAACCATAAGTGACATTGCCAACTTGCAGACTTGGGGGAAAATATCTTCTTTTGAAGCATACCTGAAAGTTAAAGCTGCCTATAAACATCTGAAGCGCTCGAAAAAAGTATTGGGGATTGGTAAGAATAATTATCAACAAAATAGCTGAAGTTATGGTAACTTTGTTTTTTCCGCAAATCAGATGATTGTGGATTTTGATTGATTATTCCAAAAAGGATACGATTAAATTGCGCTTGAGTGCTTGATGCAAGGACTCTATTACACGTGTATGTAATTTTGCTCAAACGTCTATCGTAGAAACAAATAAATTAAGCTAAATACAGAATGGAAGAAGAAAGGATAATTGTTGTTGGTGGTTATAATGGTTGTGGTAAAACTTCTTGGATTTATCAGCAAATAGCTTCACAAGAAAAAGCTTGTCCTAAATCCCAGGAAAAAATACTATATTTAAAAGCTGGTACAGGACAATTTCAGATAGATCAGAAGAGAATTAGTATTGACTTTCCCACAGTAAAAATTTTTGGTGATGGGCAAGAAGTCGAGTTTCTAGCCGAACTAGAATCAGCTGATATAGCCTATATAGAATTAGGTAATAAATTAGGATTAGGATATATCGACCAGCTTTTAAATGATTTACCTTATTATCCAATAGCAATTTTACCTCCAGGATGTAAGCGGAGTAGATGGCATTCTTGGGCAAAAGAGGTACTTACAGGTGCAGCAATGAAAGCTTCAATAGAGGAAGTGGAGACATTTCGTATAGAGACTACTGGAAAGGTTATTTCTGGAAATTATTTCAATAATTTTTGGAATAAAATTATTTGTAATACCTATGGAAAAGTGATTCGTGCTAAAGGTATTTTCCATTTAGAAGACGGTAATATAATTTATGCTGATTTTGTTGATGGTGTACCATGTATAGACTTCTTAAATTTAAGTTTGCCACGTTATTTACATGGTGAGCCTAAATGTTTTAGCGGATTAGAAATTGTAGGTTCTTCCCTGAATAAAGATGCTTTAGGTGGAATAATTGAAAAAATTTATGTCGCAAAGTTTAGTGTTTTGTGAATGTATAATATTGTAGGGTGTGTTACGGCTATGCAAAAATTTAATGGTTTAAGTAAATGTGAAATGGCCGTAACGCACCAATTATAAAGTACATTACGACGCAAAAAACTTTTTCTTCCAAGCCATATATATTCATGGCTAATACAGTAACCTACAATTAAAATTCTATTCAAAATCAACTTGTCCCAAAATATCATCCAATTGATTTTGTTTGAGTTCAGCTAAAGAGAAATCCGAAGGTGTATAACCACCGCTTTCGGGAGATTGACAGTGTTCTATTAATTTAATCAGCGCTTCGAGATATTTTTCACCTAAGTGATCTATCACTGATTTATCATAAAAATGCTTACTATAAGTCCAAGTAAGTTTAAGTTGCTCATCAATGATTGAACCATTAATTTCTAATAGATATGGTCTTTCGGAATTGATATCTTGAGTTAAACCGGGTGATTCTTTTGCAATTTCAAAGATATTTGATGCTGTTAACATCGAGTCGAATTGTCCTAGATA
>JBCBQE010000280.1:0-7825 GCA_039820385.1 Cyanobacteria bacterium J06635_10 | reverse complement strand
TAATAAGGCAAGACTATAACAAAGAATACAGCTAGCTACAAGTATTAAGTAGAAAAATAAAATGTAGCTAAAGGAAATATTTGCCTTTATGCCAGCGAATATATGAAAAGGAATAGCTGCGAGAACTATAAGATGAATCAAAACTGGAACTCCTAAAATTTTTCCAGTGAATATACTTACTTCTGATTGGGGACTGAGGCGAATAAAATTCAGGGTACCCTGACGTTCTTCTTGGGATAGATCGTTAACTATTAAATAAGTACCCGCGACCAATAAAGTGAAAATAAAAATTATGCCGAGTGATAGGTATATCCACCTCCAGTGCTGCGACAATAGTACATCTATTTGATTATTCTCATCACTCAGTTCTTCATACCTACATAGAAATATGATGAATTGAAAACCTAAAGATGTAATTAAAGCTATAGCAAGAGAACCTGGTTTGAGGCGACCTTTTAATTCTCTAAATAATTGTGGGTTCCAATCGCCTATTTTATCAATTAAATTGAGCATGATATAAGTTTTTTGTTAATTCTTATTGGTTAGTTATCAGGATTTTAATTTGACTTTTTGAATGTTTTTACCCTGGGATTAGCACAGGTAAGTTTGAATTAAGAACTGCTAAGATGCTTGTTTGTGATCTAGTTTAAGGAAAATACTTTCTAAGTCTTCTTGAATCAAATTAAATCCTGTTAGAGGAATTCGGGCAGTAACAAGAGAATGCAATAAATCAGCGCAGTCTTCTTGTTCTCCCGAAAAATTGATTTTGATGCTATTTTTATTTGGAATTAATTCCCATTCTTCTACCTTAGGATGATTTTTCAGTTCCTCTAATAAAACTTCTAATTTACCTAAAGTGGAAATAACTATCTGCTGAGCAGCACAATTTTTATAAAGTTCTTGTAGTGAAGAACTTTCTACTAAAAGCCCAAGTTCCATAATTCCCACGGAGGAACATAACTCGGCTAAGTCGCTAAGAACATGAGAGGAAATCAAGATTGTCATTCCTGCTTCTTGCAACACTTTGATGATTTCCCGAAACTGATTCCTAGCAATGGGATCGAGTCCGGAAACTGGTTCATCAAGCAGCAGTATAATCGGTTCGTGAATAATCGTTCGCGCCAAGCACAAACGCTGTTTCATCCCCCGCGATAGGGTAGAAATCAAACTGTTGCGCTTATTCTCTAATTGAATCAGTTGTAGAACTTCGTGTAACCTATTAGTGCGCTTCGGATCTCGTAAAAGATACAACCTTGCAAAATAATCCAAATAGTCCCAAACCGTTAACTCCTCATAAAGAGGATAGTCATCGGGCAGGTAACCCAAACGCCGCTTTAGAGTTGGGTTTGTTTTATCCCTACGCAGGCGATCGCCATTTAGATAAATTTCCCCTGCGGTTGGTTCTTCCGCTGCTGCTAACATGCGAATTAGCGATGTTTTTCCCGCACCATTTGGCCCTATAAGTCCATAAACTTCTCCTTCTCCTATTTCTAAATCAACATTATTTACAGCTATATGTTTATCAAATTGTTTGTATAGTCTACTGGTACGAATTGCTAATTCTTTTAGCATTATTTTCAGTCAAGTCATCTACTTTTCGACTAACTTAGCCCTTCCATACAGCTTTAACCTGAGTAATTTTGAGTATCAATTATTATTTTTTTAATAACTCTATTTGCGAGACAAAATACGTATTAATACGCATGCATAAGAACTGACGAACGATGTTTAAGGCTTTATCGTTTTGGTTAAATTCTTGTTAAGAAGCAATTATTAAGTTTAGTAAAATATTTGGATTCAAAAATAGGCTTTTAATGCTCCGCCACGGCAAGCCTAGTTTATTTAATCTAAGGCACGGCTCGGTGTGCCGGAACCAGGCATATTCAATTGTCAAAACAAGAGGGAGTAGGAGACTCTACCTTCTCGGTACACTTGCCCGGTATGATATAAAATCTGTCCAAATAAAAGAAAACATCTAAAACAACTATGACCCAGAACTACCGCATTACCCTACTTCCTGGCGATGGCATTGGACCTGAAATAATGGCAGTAGCGGTAGATGTACTCAAAGTCGTAGGAAAAAAATTTGATATACAGTTTGAATTCCAAGAAGCCTTAATTGGCGGTGCAGCAATCGATGCCACGGGTGAACCTTTACCAGAAGCCACATTAAAGACGTGTCTTCAGAGCGATGCTGTTTTACTCGCTGCGATCGGCGGTTACAAATGGGATTCTCTACCATCAGCTAAACGTCCCGAAGCTGGATTATTAGGATTGCGTGCTGGTTTACAATTATTTGCAAATCTACGTCCGGCAAAAATAATACCCCAATTAATAGATGCTTCAACTCTCAAAAAAGAAGTTGTAGAAGGGGTTGATATTATGGTGGTTCGCGAACTCACTGGTGGAATTTACTTTGGTAAACCCAAAGGAATTTTCGAGACGGAAACTGGTGAAAAGCGCGGAGTCAATACAATGGCCTATACTGAAGCAGAAATTGAACGCATTGGTAGAGTCGCATTTGAAGCAGCCCGCAAACGAGGAGGTAAACTCTGTTCTGTAGATAAAGCCAACGTTTTGGAAGTCTCTCAACTGTGGCGCACTAACATCACCAAACTTGCTGAAGAATACTCCGATGTCGAATTAACCCATCTTTATGTTGACAATGCAGCCATGCAGCTGTTACGCGCTCCCAAGCAGTTTGATACTATCGTTACCGGAAACCTGTTCGGCGATATTCTTTCCGATGCAGCAGCTATGCTGACTGGAAGTATCGGTATGCTACCATCGGCGAGCTTAGGTGCATCCACTCCGGGAGTGTTTGAACCAGTACACGGTTCAGCCCCCGATATTGCAGGAGAAGATAAAGCTAATCCTCTAGCACAAATTCTGAGTGCGGCAATGATGTTACGCTACGGTTTGAACCAAGGCAATGCAGCAGATTACATAGAAAATACAGTGTTTCAAGTCTTACATCAAGGTTACCGTACTGGAGATATAATGTCTGAAGGAATGAATCAAGTGGGTTGCAAAGCTATGGGCGAAGCGCTGATTCAAACTTTAGAAAAATAATTATTTTTCTTATTTCTGTAGGAGTCTTTTAGCCTCCATGGTTGAAACTTTCGGATAAACTAATTGAAAACCTAGTCACAAAAAACAAGTAATTCGTGTACGCATTACGACAAGGGCAAGAAAATTTTACGAACCCCGTGACGCAATCTCCGTTGATTGACTCATCTCTTCTCAGAGCAGCGGGTCAAATCTACTACACTTACTGTGAGGTGCATCCAGAAATGGCAGGGCAAGCTTCAGGAGTGGCGATTAATCGCGGGAATCATCGAGGAAAGGTAATTTTTACCCCTCAGCCAGTGCTTTTACCGCAAGAATGTTTCGTTCCGCTAAATCAAATCGAATCGAACATGTATTAGTTGTTAGTTGTTATTTCTTAGAAGTCAGCACTTCAGGGTAATTACTAATTACGTCAGGGCGAATTACAAATTACTTTGGGTAAATGACTTTGGAATAATAACTTGATGGATGAGTGGATTATTGCACCGGCAAGTTTAATTGTTTTCGCTTTGGGTGCATCTATTGGCAGTTTTATCAATGTTGTAGTTTATCGGCTACCAGCTGGTTTGTCGATTCTTTATCCTCCTTCCCGATGTCCCCATTGTTTAAACCGGCTAAAAGCTTACGATAACGTTCCGGTATTGGGTTGGTTGTGGCTGCGAGGGCGTTGTCGTTATTGTAAAAGTCCTATATCTCCTCGTTACCCGATTGTAGAATTAGTCACAGGTCTTACATTTGTACTAGTTTTTTTGATATTTAATTTTTCGCTACTGACGATCGGTTATTGGTTATTTTGCAGTTGGTTATTAGCACTATCGATAATTGACTTAGATACAATGACATTACCCAGCGAACTGACTAAATCAGGGTTAGTACTGGGTATTTTGTTTCAAATAATATTAGGATTTATTCCACAATTTAATTGGTTGACATTAATAAACCAAGTGATGCTAGCAATTGCAGCAGCAGTATTAGGGCTATGGATGTTTGATGTAATTGCTCGTATTGGTACAATTGTTTTTCGCAAAGATGCAATGGGCGCAGGAGATGCAAAATTAGCAGCCATGATGGGAGCTTGGCTGGGTTGGAAATATTTGCTCTTAGCTAGCTTTATCGCTTGTCTTGCAGGAGTTGTTGTAGAAGGTAGCAGGACAATATTTACACAAAAAAAAATAATACAACATAAACCTTTTCCTTTTGGCCCTTATCTAGCCTTAGGTTCTGCGATCGCCCTCTTAAGTGGTGAGGCTATAATATCAAGTTATTTGCGATTATTTGTCCCAGGGAATTGAAAGAAGCGGGGAAAATAAAGTACTGAAGTAGAGGAGCCAGAGGTAGTAGAGGTGGTAGAAGTTTCCATTCCTAAGTCCTTATCAACTGTTATAACTGTAAAATTGATTACCTTATAATCTTTTAAGGATTTGGTATTATCATGCTGTGACGGGCACCCTAGATAATTTTTTTAGGAGAAAAAAATTTGCCTCTTAACCCTTGACGAGAAAAATCCTCAGCGGAGAAGGCTGCCGATTAATGAGCTTCTGTTGATAAAAGAATCGAAGATTATCGACTAGAAAGTAAAATTCTTCCTTGGGGCACTGTTCTGGTCGCAGCTTTCGGAGTTACAAAGTTGGTACCTATAAACTGGAGAAACTAAGTTCCGAGGTGGACATATCTATAACAAGCATGAAGTATCTCATTGTCCGTAATGGACTATATTGCTGTTGAAGGAATTATATAAAAGAAGACTCTCTACTTGAATTGGTTTACATATTTTCGTTAAGCTGACAAGCAAAGATATTTAGATAAAGATCCATTGCTTAGAAAAAAAATGAGGAATTTAAGATGAATGTCTTCTGTAATTTATGATAAATTTTTAACATTTATTAAAGAAGACAAAAGGGCAAACTTCCGTATTCTTGATTAAATTTGACATACAATCCACTTGCATAATATACAAATGGCGAACAACGACGAAACACGCGGTTTTAAATCTTTATTTGATTGGTTTGCAAACCGACGTAAAACGGGTTCTATCAGTATTGAACGTCAAGAACGCGAAATTGCTGATGGACTATGGCATAAATGCTCTAAATGTGGTGTATTAGCCTATACAAAAGATCTGAAAGCAAATCAGATGGTTTGCATCGAATGCGGACATCACAATCGAGTTGATAGCGATGAACGTATCCGCCAACTCATAGATGTTAATACATGGAAAGCAATGGATGAACATCTGCTTCCTACCGATCCTTTAAAATTTCGCGATCGCAAATCCTATAGCGATCGCCTGCGGGATATGCAAGAAAAAACTGGTTTAACAGATGCTGTTAAAACAGGTTTGGGCGAAATAAATGGTTTGCACCTCGCTTTAGGCGTAATGGACTTTCGGTTCATTGGAGCTAGCATGGGTTCGGTAGTGGGGGAAAAGCTAACACGCCTGATAGAAGAAGCAACACAGCGACTCTATCCGGTAGTAATTATTTGTACTTCTGGTGGAGCAAGAATGCAGGAAGGGTTGCTCTCCTTAATGCAGATGGCGAAAGTATCAGCAGCGTTAGAACGTCATCGCCAAAAAAGACTTCTATATATTCCGGTTTTAACTAATCCTACAACAGGTGGGGTAACTGCAAGTTTTGCGATGTTGGGCGATATAATTTTGGCAGAGCCAAAAGCAACTATTGGTTTCGCTGGTAGACGAGTGATTGAACAAACTCTGCGAGAAAAATTACCAGAAGATTTTCAAAGTGCCGAAGACTTACTCAAACATGGTTTTGTAGATGAAATTGTTCCCCGTACCCAATTAAAGAAAACTTTGACACAACTGATTGCTCTGCATCAACCGCCTGCAATCAAAACTGATAATAATTTAGTTGTTTGGGAGACAACAAGAAATTTTAGCCACAGCGTTGTCAGCGAAAAAGGTTCGTAGTTGCGCGAATGAGGCGAGAAGTCGCTGACTGTCTACAGCGCTTTTGTAAACAAAAAAAAAGACTCTAGGAAATTCGGCTAGATGTGCTGTTAAAGTACGTTAGATCTCTTTCGGGAAAGATAAAAATTTGTTAGATATAGAGACGTAAAATTTTACGTCTCTATAATTTTTGTTGCTTTTACAAGGTAGATATTTTAGATCGGAAATATCCCCTATTTCGCCAGATAAGCATTTCTAAGATGCCACATCATCTCGCGATACAATTCATTTTTGATTCGCTTACCTCTCTCGCAGTGTTCTAACTTGATGTCATCAACGAAATATTTGACAAGAAATTTTTTCTCGGGATTCGATGCCGAACCTACGCTTTCCACCCAAATTTTTGGATCTTGCCACTCTGTACGAGAACGTTTGAAACGTTCTTGGAACCAAATAAGCATGTCATTTAAGGTGTCATCTAACCTAGTTTCGTCAGTTGAAAGATTGTTGAACTTAGACAATATCCGGTTAACTTTTCGCTTCAAGAGGTCAATTTTCTGCTCCCATTCTTCTGGTAGCAATTTATGATCTTCCCTTAATAAATCTGGATCTTTTAACCAACAACCATACCATGCTCGAACCAAACCAATGAGAGATTGCTCCCCAGCTTTTGCCAGTTCTCCCTCTTGTAGAAATACCTTTTTCTTTCGTGCGAAGCCGCCGCGCTCTACCCCGGGTATTAAACCAATTAGTTCGCAAATTTCCAGGTAGTCATGGCGAATAAATTTTATTTCACCTTCATCCAAGCCATTTTCTTCAAAAGTAGTAATTTTCCTGGATAAACGATCGAAAGCGTCTTCAACCTCTCTGAGTTTACTATTAAGTTCTTGTTCTGAAACTAATCTTTGTAACCCAGATTTCTTCTTCTCTTCCTCTCTCGCTCCAGGTTTAGAAAACCCATAAAACTGGTTTAAAGAGCCAATCTTCCGATCGATTTGACCCATGGTATCTGGGTGAGCTAGAATAACGTTTTCCATAAGTTGAACAACTAGACCGGGATCGGCAGTTGACAAAGTTTCGATCTCTATCTGATCGTAATAGTGGGGTGTAGGACGAGTTAGATTAACAATTTCCTGACCTTCAAAATTACGATTGGGTAAATATATGTCGCTGTGATTATTGACATCATACAAATGAGTCACTCGCAGACCAATTTTTTTAATTACTGCTAAACGACCTTCTGATAAGGAAACAACATCTCCAAATTGAAATGGAGTATCAACTAACAAAACTAAACCACTGAGAAAATTTGCCAAAGAGTCTTTGAAAGCAAAGCCGATGATAAAACTAGCACCCCCAATTGCTACCCAGACTCCAGCGACGTTTATGCCTATAGTCTCCAATACCAGTGAAGCACCGATCACGTAGATTATAACTGGGAGTACATTTTGTAGAATGGGAACCAAAACATCGTCCCACATGGCTTCGCTTTTCTCAGCGTAGATTTTCAAATAATAGATAATTACTTGAGTAAAAAGCTGACTAACGGTATAAGTTGCTGTGATGATAATTGCAACATCTAACCCTTCGTCAATCCAACCTTCAAAGTCACCTAACTCTAAATTAGAAAAACAGATTTTCAACCCACTAAATAGGGTAATAAGCAAAGCTGGTTTGCGGGAAACTTTCAAAGTCGTAATTGCTGCATCTGAGGAAAACCGACGAAACCATACAGGTAACAGCGCGAATGTTAATATGTATAGAACTACAATAATACCGCCAAGCACGGCAAAACTTTCCAGAAATTTGTTCATTCCTTCCATGATGACTATGTAAATTTAAAGAGAA
>JBCBQE010000279.1:0-7832 GCA_039820385.1 Cyanobacteria bacterium J06635_10 | reverse complement strand
CATCATCGCAAATCCTGCTCCGATACATTTACGAGAGCCAGCGCTGAAGGGATTATATTGAAAATTATCCACTTCTAAAGTTTCCCATCGTTGGGGATTAAATTTCAAAGGTTCTGGATAAATCTCGGAATTTCTATGAGTATGGAAAATACTCACCCAAACTTCTGTTCCTGTTGGTAATTCATAACCTCCTAAAACGGTTGATTGAGATATTACCCTAGCATTCCAAGGTACTGGGGTTAATATCCTCATACTTTCTTTAATAACTCGCTCTAATAACGGTAACTGCTGTAATTGTTCTACAGTGGGTGCATTTCCTTGTAATACTTCATCGAGTTCATTTAGTAAGTCAGCAGCAACTTCTGGATGTTGGGAAAGTAAAAATAATGTCCAAGTTAAAGCATTAGCACTAGTTTCATGTCCAGCAGCAAATATTACACTGACATGTCCGAGTAATTCATCTTCGCTTAATGTCATTCCGGTTTCAGCGTCACGAGCTTTGATTAACATCGAAAGCACATCCCCACCATCGCTGTCTGAAGCTTGTTTAGAGCCAATTATTCCCCGCATTTCTTCGTCTAATTCAGCCATTAAATTCATCATTCGCAAGAAGGGAAACCCTGGTAAATCGAAGGGTAAAACCATGGTTACCGGATTACCTAATAAAATACCAATTTTTTGGAGAAGTTCTGCACTTTTACTACCTTTTTCCCCTATATCTACACCGAATAAAGTTTTGGTGGCGACTCGCAATGTCAAATTTCGCATCACCTTGGCGATATTTGTGACTTGATTAACTTCTAAGTGCTGCATTATTGATTCTGCGATCGCAACAATACTATCGCGGTAAGACTCAATCCGTTTTTGATGAAAAGCTGGCATTAATAACTGACGGTGACGGCGGTGAGCATCGCTATTTACGCCAAATAAACCCACACCAAAGTGTTTTAAAGGCTCCGTGCGTGGTGATTCATCTCGTCTACGATATAATCCACCAGTCAGAGGATATTTGTAATAAATTTCATGTTGAGTCGTCACTGCTTCTACATTTGCAGCACCATAAGTAAATACTGTACCGGGACAATTCGGTAAGGGAGAATAAAGATTTGTACCGCCACCACGAGCTAGAGAAACTATATCGCCATAGTTTTGGAATAATTGACTGGTAAAACCTAGAGAATCTCTCACAAATTTTGATATTAATATAGTACGTCCAATTAACGGTAAAGCTTTAGGACCAGGAACTGTTAATTTAGTCATTGTTATGATTCCCTCTACCATTCTTATATGTAGAAGAATGTTAATATCAAAGTGGAATTTTTAATGTTTATATTTGACTTTTTGAGCAAAATATGCATTATGCCAATAAATGTAGAAACGTGATACCCTTGCGTCTCTACAATTGTGAATTTATATTCTTGCAAATAAATGAATTTCACCACACCTCTATATAATCTCAATCCCCTAAATCGTTTCTCTGATAAAGCAGGAAACTATAACAAATACCGTCCACCTTATCCAGATGTTGTAATTGATAAAATCCTGGAAAATTTGACTTTACCAATAACAGCAGCGGATATTGGTGCTGGTACGGGAATTTCAGCGCGTCAGTTAGCAAAACGCGGTGTAAATGTAATTGCGATCGAGCCAAATGCAGCGATGAGAGAAGGGCACGATGCATCACCAGGGGTTGAATGGAGAAATGGAACTGCTGAAGCGACTAATTTACCAGATGCATCGGTTGATCTAATAACTTGTTTTCAAGCTTTTCATTGGTTTAAACCAGAACCTACTTTATTAGAATTTCGCCGGATTTTGAAACCAGAAGGAAGATTAGCGGTAGTTTTTCGAGATTTAAATTTAGATGATGAATTTACACGAGTTTACGATCGATTTATTTGTCAATTTGACGAAAATTGTCCCTCGGGGACTTTGAGTTATAAAATTGAGCCATTGAAAAATAATTTAGATTTTCAATATATTGATTGCTATACATTCCCTTATAAGCAGGAATTCGATTTATCAAGTTTAATTGGTCTTGCTCAAAGTGTTTCGTTTATTTCTTCAGAAGAAGCTGTACAAAAGCAACTTATTGATGGTTTAGAACAATTGTATCAGCGCTTTTGTAATCAAGATGGTTTTGTTTATCTTGATTATTCTAATAGGTTGCATTTTGCGGAGGTTGAAACCCTCTCCCTTGAGGAATTCTTCTCGTAGAGTATCTCTCCCCTCGTGAAGGGAGAGGCTTTGATATTTAACCCCTCACCAAACCTCTCCCCTCGTGAAGGGAGAGGCTTTAAAAATCTTATTCCCTCCCAGCTTGCGGTTTCGGTTAGGGTGGGGTGACAATTCAAACTAAATATTTAACTTCTCCAATGACCGAAACGAACAAAGAATTAACACCATTACATACACTCAACCCCCAAAACCGATTTTCCGATAGAGTAGAAGATTATGTAAAATATCGTCCTAGTTATCCAGCAGCAGCAATCGATCGAATCCTGGAGAATTTTACATTACCAGCAGCAGCAGCAGATATTGGAGCAGGTACCGGAATTTCTTCACGGTTGTTAGCTGCTGCTGGTATTAAAGTAATTGCGATCGAACCAAATACAGAAATGAGAAATGCCGGTATTAGAGATGCGACAGCTTTAGTGGAATGGAAAGATGGTACGGCAGAAAATACTAAATTACCAGAAGCGTCAATTGATTTAGTAACTTGTTTTCAATCCTTTCACTGGTTTACTCCCGAACCAACTTTAGCGGAATTTCGACGCATTCTCAAACCGGAAGGGAAATTAGCGGTAGTGTTTAACAATCGCGATAAAAACGACGAATTTACAGCAGAATATAGCAGAATAGTTCGCGAAGCATCGAAAAATCATCCAGCAGAAGCGAAAACGAAATCGGTGGAACCTTTAAGAGAAACTGCTTATTTTAAAAATTTTGATGAATATAAATTTGTTTATCAACAAGAATTAGATTTAACTGGGTTAGTTGGACGTGCAATGAGTGTTTCCTATCTTCCTAAGTCAGGGGAAGCTTACGAACAAGTTATTGATGATTTAGAGAATTTATATCAGCGATTTAAGAATCCACAAGGTTTTGTTTATATGACTTATTTTACGAGCGTGCATTTGGGAGAAGCGGTTGTCAATGAACAATGAACAATTAACACTTATCAATTTTTGACTTTTGAATTAGAAGAATTTATTCAAAGTCAAGGGTTCCCATTTTTCTTCTAAAAAAATTCTTATGGGTGCCCGTCAAGTTGAAAGTGGTAAATATTCCTCAACTGAGGAAGTGATTATTGCGGGTATTAAATTGCTTAAGGAAAGAGAAAGGATTTATCAAGGTAGATTTGAGGAATTGAAACGGGAAATCATGGTTGGAGTTGAAGCTTCTGAGCGTGGGGAAGTTATTGATGGAGAAGTAGTTTTTCGTCAACTAGAGCAAAAATTACAACAGCGTCGTCAGCAAGCTGGGAAATGAGTAAACAATACTACATTTATACAATCACAAATCAACAGAATACTGTACTTTATACAGGTGTTACGAATGATTTAATTAGAAGAATTTACGAACACAAAGAAAAAATAATTGCTGGTTTTACAAAAAAGTACAACGTTAATAAACTGGTTTATTACGAAATTTTTACCGATATTAATAGCGCTATAACAAGAGAAAAACAAATTAAAGCTGGTTCCAGACTGCCATAAAATTGATTTGGTAAATAGTATAAATCCACAATGGTGCGATTTGTATGACGGTTTATTGTGAATAAACGCTAAAAAAATCAACTGTCATTGCGACGAAAGAAGCAATCCCAATATCTCCAACACCAACGAGTAATTATCAAACTGTCATTGCGACGAAGGAAGCAATCCCAATATCTCTCATTACCAACGAGTAATTATCAAACTGTCATTGCGACGAAGGAAGCAATCCCAATATCTCTCATTACCAACGAGTAATTGCGATTGCTTCACTCCACTTCGTTACGTTAACCGCAGCAAAGCTGAACGCAATGACAATCACAAAAACTAACACTTTCCCCCTGCTTTCCACGAAACCTTTGAAAATTCTTGCGAATAATCACCGTATCCGGATGATTTGCTCCCAAAACCCGCTCCGCAATATCTACAGCTTGGATATAAAGCGCTTCAGCTTCTTCGTACCTTCCTTGACTGTTGTAGAGATAAGCTAAATTGTTCAAACTGGTTCCTGTGTCGGGATGATTTTCTCCCAAACGCGATAAGCCTGCATAGCATGCGCTTCGCGTACGCACTGTTGATAGACATTGCTCAAACCAAGGTTGTGTTAATGTATAACTTTGTTGTTCGTAAAATCTAGCTAAACCAGTAAAAGCCCAAATTAAATTTTCATCACTAACTACATCAAGGTGATTTTCTGGAACTTCAGTTAAATGAGGAATCGCATTTTTAACAGAATCACGAAATTCTAGAGTTGCTAAGTAAGGAATTGTTTTACTAATTTCAATAAAAATGCTGGTAAATGCTTGTTTTAAATCATTTATTTGTGCTGATGCTTTTAATTTAACTTGTAAAAACTGGCGAATTAAAGGATGAATTTGATAGCTAGCTTCTTCTTCTCCTAACATTTTAATGACATTGCGTCCATGAAGTTGCTTTTTGGCGTTTCTGACATCTTTCTTTTTCCAGCTTAACGACTCGCTAACAGACTCAACATAATTACAAGCAATGGCATTGGGATTGAATAAACTTAATAACTCCCCAACTTCCTGAGTTTTTGAATCCAACTTTTCCCAAGTTAAATTAAATGCAGCTTGAACTCCTAACTTAGCTGTCATTTCCGTATTTTCTAAATCATCTGACTCGGGATTGATAGCTTCTAAAGATTCACTACTGACAAATTGCTTTTCTCTATATTGATTCTCCAACAGCAAACCATCATCACCAGCACCATGGCCGCAAAAATGAACGATGTTTGGCTTGTGATATAGTAACTGCGATGGCTTCGCGCATGCGTGAGCGGCTTATCGCAAATCATCAACCCGCACAGCCCATTCGCTGGTAATTTCAATCTCTTCTCTATTCCTAGCTTTTCTATGTGCTGCTTGAATTTCTCGCACCTCTTCATCCAAGCGCAGTTGTGTTGTATCCGTGGGATTAGCTGCTAAAATCAAGATTTTTTTCTTCATAGCTCCGTTTATTTACAAAATATTGATGAAGCTAGCTTTATAAAGAAACAGTGAATAACTATATATTTTCGGAAAAAAAATACAGAAATTCCTCAAAGCGAGAAAAGGTAGAAGGGGAGGATATTTCCTTACCCCTTCTACCCAGGGAGCTTTGGAATGTAATCGCTGCTATCTATTAAATGGGTGTAAGTCAAATCAACTTATGCAGTTGGGAGTTAGTTGTTAGTGGTTAGTTGTTGGGAATGAGAAGTTTTGAATGATTTACTCTTCCCCCTCTTCCCCCTCTCCCCCCTCTCCCTCTCCTTGATCAAAAATCAAAATATTTCCAACAATGCCAAAACCACAGTACCAATACTATTGCATCAACACTCCCACTAAATTAGTCAAAGAAGTCTTCGGAGATATTAACGTTTACAACCAAAATGCCAAATCACTACTTACCAAAGCCACTGGTTTTATTAGCGCTTATGACTTTACCTTAAATCCCTATCGCGGTTGTCAATATGGCTGTAGTTATTGTTATGCTGCTGCTTTTAGCCCTAATCCCAAAATGCGTCAAGATTGGGGAAAATGGGTGATTATCAAGCAAAATTCCGCAGAAATTTTAGAAAAAGAATTGGAACGATGGTACAAAAAAAATCCGAATAAACCTCCTCGAATTTATATGAGTAGCGTTACCGATCCTTATCAACCAATCGAATCGAAACATGAATTAACTCGTTCTTTATTAGAAATCATGTATCCCTATTATCCAATCTTAGTAATTCAAACTCGTAGCCCAATTATTACTAGAGATATTGATTTTTTACAACGATTTCAGCATCTACGAGTTAATATGAGTATCCCCACCGGCAGCGAATCCGTTAGACGAGACTTTGAACCGCGATCGCCAAGTATTAAAGCTAGATTAAATGCAATTACAAAAGTTAAACAAAGTATTGATTCTCTTAAAGGCTTTATTCCCAAAGTTTCCATTACAATTACTCCCTTACTTCCAACTTTAGAAAAAGACGAAGCCACCTTCATCGAAAAGTTAAAAATCGCCGATCGAGTCGTCATTCAGGATTTTCACCCTAGCCAAAATCGTTCCCTGATTGCTACAACTCGTGAAGATGCCCAAGAAGTTAAGCAGAAATACGCTTGGTGGTACGACGTAGAAAAATTAAGCTATATAAGATTCAAAGAAAAATTAATGTCTCATCTTCCTAATGTAGAAATAAAGGAAGGAAAAGACGGTTTTGGTTATGATTAATTTTATCTCTAATTGGTGGCATTCTTTCCAGTTCAAATCAGCTTTACAACAAGGTAATAAACGAAAAGCAATCAAATTTTTACGAGTAATTGAAAAATCTGGTGCAAGATTATCGTATTTAGAAAAGCTATTTCGAGATAAATTACAGTTTGAAGATTCTGCTAAACAATATAAAACAGAAACCGCAATTTTGAATGGGAAACTCAATACCGCATTACAAGAGTTAGAAAAAAAAATAGATTTACCAGTATCTATTGAAAATAAAAATAATCCAACATTAACTCCAGAACAAGATTTTATTGCTTTTATTCATAAAACATTTAATTTAATTCAACATGACGAAAATAAATTACAATGCACTGGTATAGATAAAAGAATATTTGATGATTTTGAAGCTCAACTAGTTGAATACCTTAAAGAAGAGTTTCGCAGAATTCCCGAGAAGCAATTATCAATAAAACTCGAAGACGCTTTAGAAGATATCAATAGTTTAAAGTGTGGAAAAGATCCAGATTACCGTTTTAGTCTGACTCCACACGTTTACTATATGAAATATTTTCTCGAAAATGTATATTGCCTCTACTTAGCTTGGTTTTTAATTTACGAATCTGGATTACTCTCAACTAATATTAACATTCTTGATATTGCAGCAGGCCCGGGAACTGTTGCTTATGGATTAGCTTTATTTTTACAAAGTACCAGCGGCTTTTTTAATCTTCCTCAGATCCATATATCTTATTACTCCTTAGAAAAGCAAAATGTATTTCAATTCCGGGGTTTACAATTTTGGAGAAGATATATAGAATCCCGTAAAACTCCCATAAATGCTTTTTTCCGCTTCGTAACTTCAGATATATTCACCTGGAATCAGCAATCAAGTAATATCCCTACAGATTTCTTTGATTTCGTTGTCATTTCTCATTGTTTCTTCAACGATTCTACTAAAAGTAGTCAAGCAAATAGCATTTATCAGCAAATAATCGATCTGAGTTTGAAAAACGAAGGTTATGCGCTGTTAATTCTTCAAGACAAGAAGCTATATAAAGCTTACAATACTTCTCAATCTGAGGATTGCGAACAAGAAAAGAGATTGATAAATAAACTTCTTCAAGAACTAGGATTAGAATTAGTTTGGTATAGATATTTAACTTCAACAGGTTTTAGAGGTTCCCTAGGTGCAGAATTTTCTAAATTTGCATCAGAAAAATTGCCGAAGCAACTTTATATGACGACTATACTTCAAAAGTATTTAAGTCAAAAATTTCAATCACGCTATACATTAGATGACTATATAATTTTGGCTAAAAAATTCAAGAATCCACAAATATGAATCGAAACCCATCGAATCAGATATTTATCAAGTTTTGTAAAATTATTTTCTTATTTACAGTTTTTATG
>JBCBQE010000278.1:0-7854 GCA_039820385.1 Cyanobacteria bacterium J06635_10 | reverse complement strand
GCCCTCCCCGCCCTGCAAGGCGGGGAGGGCTAGGGTGGGGTTATCTCAATCCACCCGACAACGCCCCTCATCATCACAACCAAGCCTCTCCTGACGCTGCTTAATAACGGTTTCTAAATTAGGCCTTCCCGTAAGCTTTAACCGCCAATCCGCCCAAATACCATAAATAAAATTAGCGATCGCACCTAAAATCGGTAACTTAGTTATCGCATAAACCCAACCCATCCCCAAAGCTTCATAAACCCGACGAAAAACCTCCACATTTTTAATTACCGTATCATCGGGTAAAACCCCATGAATCCTCCCCATCGCCGTCTCAAAGTCAACCCCACCGTTTTCTTCGGGGTTGTAGTCATCCGCCGCGATATCTACAAATGCAACTTTTCCTCTCCCCTCATCGCGCTTTTGTAAAAAATTAACTTCGCGCAAACACAAGGGACATTCACCGTCGTAGAGTAGCTTGATTTCCCAGCCTGCTTGGTTAAGAGTTTCCTTATTTTTGTAAGTTTGGGTGCTTGATGAAGACATAATGCGATCGCTAATTATAAATCTGATGTGTAAAATTCCTTATCTAGATTGTCTCAAATTATTAAGAAAAGTAAACTTTAATATTTGCTTTTGTATTTAGATTTATTTGACTATGCGGGTAAATATTGCAAAACTGTGCTAAAATATCTCACCGAAGCAAAGGGATCTCCTTGAGAAAAAATTGTTCATCACCTCCTGCTCAAACAGATTTGTCTCTATTCACCACTCACTACTCACCTACAATTGCTGGGGCTCAACCGAAAAATACTATAACCATCCAGGCTAAAAACGAATAACCAAACTAGTAACTGATAAACTTAACGTAATTCAATAATTCGCAAACAAGGAGAATCACAAATGGGCGGCGAAATGTTCAATGCAGCTTTCTTATCCTTCGGTTTAATCTTCGTTGGTTGGGCCATTGGTAGCTTATTACTTAAGATCCAAGGTGCAGAACCTGAAGAATAAGTTGCTCAAAAACGCTTCATAGATTGGCTAGAGACTTCAATGCAGTCTCTGCCATTCAATGGCTGAGGTCGTAACAAATTTTGCTTTACTTTTGCTTAAAAAAACAATTCTGATAAAATTGTTTTAATAAAAGTTAACATTTTTTTAATTAAAACTGATGACACTATTGATAGTGGGTGCCACAGGTACCTTGGGAAGGCAGGTCGCTCGTCATGCGATTGATGAGGGTTACGAGGTACGCTGTCTAGTGCGCAGTGCCAAGAGAGCTGCATTTCTCAAAGAATGGGGAGCCGAATTAGTACCGGGAGATTTGTGCTATCCCTATACTCTTGAAGCTGCACTTGATGGTGTAACGGCTGTAATCGATGCATCAACTTCTCGCCCTACCGATTCATTGACTATAAAACAAGTGGATTGGGATGGGAAAGTTGCATTAATTCAAGCAGCAGCAGCAGCAAATGTTGAGCGTTTTATATTTTTCTCAATATTGAACAATCAAGATTATCCGGAAGTACCTTTGATGGAAATCAAACGGTGTACGGAATTGTTTTTAGCTGAATCCGGCTTAAACTACACTGTTTTACAACTGGCTGGTTTCATGCAAGGCTTAATCGGACAATACGGTATTCCGATTCTCGAAGCACAGCCGGTTTGGGTAACGGGAGAATCTTCACCCATTGCTTACATAGATACTCAAGATATAGCAAAATTTGCCATCAAAGCTCTTTTAGCTGAAGAAACCCAAAATAAAACCTTTCCAGTGGTGGGAACTCGCGCTTGGAGTGCCCAAGAAGTGATTAATTTGTGCGAAAGTTTATCTGGGAAAACAGCCAGAATTACGCGGATGCCGTTAAACTTACTTCGTGGCATTCGTAATTTAATTCGTTTCTTTCAGTGGGGATGGAACGTATCCGATAGACTTGCTTTTACAGAAGTTTTGGCTAGCGGTAAACCATTAGATGCCCCAATGGATGAGACATACAAAGCTTTTGGCATCGATAAAAGTGAAATAACTACTTTAGAATCTTATTTGCAAGAATATTTCAACAGAATTACGAAAAAACTTAGAGAATTGGATTACCAGCAAAATAAAGGAAAGAAAAAGAAGGAAAAAAGAACTCCGTTTAAACAATCTTCTTAATTCGGCCGAAAGGGCATTAGTGATGGAGTGATGTAATTTTTATATCCTCACATATGGTAATTCCTTCATTTTTGAACTCGGGTTGTAATAACTCCTCACTCCCACTATGCCCCATGCCCTATGCTCTGTTCCCTTTTCATATAAAGTGTGTACTAGACACGCAAAATATGTAACTATTAATTTAATAAAAAACGTCTTCTTTTATTTGGATATTTGAGCGTGCCGAAAGCAGGCATTATATATAACGATGAGAAACCGATGGCGAAACGCATCGCTGTCGAATTAAAAGACAAGTTCACCGAGAAGGGTTGGGATGTATGTCTCACTACGGGCATCGGTGGAATTCTCGGCTACTCAACTCGACGAAGCCCCGTATGTCATACGCCCATAGAGGGACTTACACCCCCCGGCTTCGACTCCTCCATGAAACTCGCAGTGGTATTGGGAGGAGATGGTACAGTATTAGCCGCATCTCGCCAAGTGGCACCCTGTGGTATTCCTATGCTAGGGGTGAATACTGGTCACATGGGCTTTCTAACGGAAGCTTATGTCAATCAATTACCTCTAGCTATAGAACAAATTTTGCAAGGTAATTACGATATTGAAGAAAGAGCAATGCTTGCCGTCAAAGTATTTCGTCAAGAATCAGTACTTTGGGAAGCTTTATGTTTAAACGAAATGGTCTTGCATCGCGAACCTTTGACCTCAATGTGCCATTTTGAAATAGGCATAGGTCGTCATGCAACCGTAGATATAGCCGCAGATGGTGTAATTGTTTCTACGCCAACAGGTTCCACAGCTTATTCCTTAAGTGCTGGCGGGCCAGTCATAACCCCTGGTGTAGCCGTACTACAACTGGTACCGATTTGTCCTCACTCTTTAGCATCCAGGGCGTTGGTATTTCCAGATAATGAACCAGTTAATATCTGTCCAGTAAATGCAACTCAATTAGTGATGACAGTTGATGGTAACGGCGGGTGTTATGTCTTGCCCGAAGACCGCGTTTACATCGAAAAATCGAGTTACAGCGCCCGTTTCATCCGCCTTCAATCACCCGAATTTTTCCGAATATTACGAGAAAAGTTGGGTTGGGGTTTACCTCATATTGCCAAGCCTACATCTGTAGAACTTCCTTGAATTAATTATTGGGCATGGGGCATGGGGCATGGGGCATGGGTATGGGGTTTTATTTGCTCTTGACTCTATCTGTTAATATGTTGATTTTTATATATCACAAATAAAAGCTCTCAAATATTAAATAATTCTTAAGAATATTGTAAATTTTCATATCTTCAGTTAATACTTGGACGTGCTAAAACATTGTAAAAAGCATGCCAAGTATTAATTAATTGTAATAAAAGCAACTATTGTCATTGTTTCACGTCTTACTTTCCACTCAGACGTTATAAGCGTCTATCTGTAAAATCTGTTTATGAATTGGGCATCTCGAGCCCAGGGGCAACAAATTAATTACATGTTGTCCCGTTTTGTAAGGATAACGTCTGTAAAAAATTAATTTAAGGTCCACTGACTTAATATGATCCTTGCTCACACAGAATGTGTTTTGGTGATAGAAAGCGACGAAAATCTTGCTTCGCAGCTTTCTTCCGATTTAAAAGAAATTGGTTACGAACCGATTTTGGCTCATGATACAACCTCCGGCTTGCAACATAGTCGCGATCGCCAACCTGCTTTGATTGTCGTCGATAGAATGCTAGCGGGAGAATCAGGAATATCGTTATGCAAAAATCTCAGAAGTAGCGGCGTATGTGCCCCGGTACTGATGTTGATGGCTAGAGATTCAGTTGATGACAGAGTGGCTTGTCTCGAAGCAGGTGCGGATGATTATTTTCTCAAGCCTTATCGCTCGGACAATTTCATGAAGTTGGTTCGCTTGTATTTGAAGCAAGATATAAGCAGTTCAGAACAATTGCGTTTTGGAGATTTAATTTTAGATCTCGCCACTCGTCGTGCAATTAATAACGGACGAGCAATTGATTTGACAATGAAAGAATTTGAACTATTAAAGTATCTAATGGAACATCCCCGTGAGGTACTAACTCGCGAACAGATTTTAGAAAATGTTTGGGGTTATGACTTTATGGGGGAGTCTAACGTCATCGAAGTTTACATCCGCTACCTGCGGCTAAAAATAGAAGACGAAAGTCAAAAACGGCTAATTCAAACTGTACGGGGTGTAGGCTATGTATTGAGAGAGTCTTAGTCAAAACTGAGACAAAACGTGTTTTGACGAATAGAAACGAGATGAGGAAGACATCCCATAGCTTTGGGGATTTTCTTCTATTAAAAAAGCTTTATTCTTACCTATTACCTCTTACCCCTGTTCTTGTCCAGTACCCAGTAATCCAAAATCCTGTTAGGGTATTCCTTGCAAGTAATGATTAAAATTTCCATGAAAGGTTTTCAAAGATTAGTACCTATAGTATTAGGTATTTTACTTATAAGTTGTTCTCAACAGACACCAGCAAAACCCCCAGTAAGTACATCTCCAACTCCAACAGTAGTGAATAATCTAGGTCAAGAGCTACCAATTTCTGCTGTTGCAACAATTCCCAACGGTACGAAAATTCAGTTAGAAGTAGCGCGAACACCCAAACAGCAAGCAATGGGATTAATGTACAGACAAGCTTTACCAGATAACCGGGGAATGCTGTTTGAGTTTGATTCCCCCCAACCGGTTAGTTTTTGGATGTTAAATGTACCTGTTCCTTTAGATATGGTTTTCCTCCGTAAGGGAACAGTTCAATATATTGCGGCTTCCGTACCTCCTTGTAGACAAAAACCTTGCCCTACTTATGGCCCAAGAACTCTTATCGATCAAGTAATTGAATTGCGTTCTGGACGAGCCGCTGAATTAAGCTTAAAGCAAGGAGATAAAGTAATAATTAATTCACTTTAAGCAGAATAATCACTTATATGGTTAGTGGAGCATATCTGCTTATATAGCTTGCTAGACATATACTGAATGGATTCTTGTTAAAAAAGTATCAAGAATAGTGGTATAAAAATAGATTATAATGCTAAGATTTGCATTGCTGCTAATCGAATATTAGCCCGATCTGTCAAAAGTTCGGGTACCAAGTTTAAAATTTGATAGCAAAAATCTTCCTTTTGGTGTACGTGTACATAGTCGCTAATGGGGGAGTATAGGCTATGGAATCTTTGTTACAAGAAATAAAATTAGCTGTCATTACTTAGGTAGAAAGTATTAAACTTTTTTAAATTAGGCAAAGTGCTACTTGAGACTATCGATAAGAAATAAAGCTAAAATGTTTACTTCCCTCAGTTCTCCTTTGTTTTCTGATATTGGAGCAATTGCACGATTCGGTTTATCCACCCAACCGTGAAGTACAGATTGAATTACTGGCTACTAGCCACTGATGAATTATGGATAGATATATGACAATGCACTCTACTGAAAGAGGTGAGATACAAGTGACACCGTCTACTTATTCGCGATTGATTAGTTTTTTGCAAGATGATTTATCGATTTCTACGGCTTCGCTGGCGGTAGCTTTGCGCCACAGCGAGCAAGATCCGGGTCCATTGCCAATGATTTTATGGCAATATGGCTTAGTGACTTTAGAGCAGTTAGAGCAAATTTACGATTGGTTAGAGACGGCATAAGTCATGAGTAGTGCAATACGGAGAATAGAAAAATGTTGTTGCAAAGACTCCACTTTTTGCGAAGGCTGATTCCAAATCAGGGGATATACAAATTAAAAGAGCGAGTTGAATCACCTGACTCGCTCTTTTTGTTTAACCACTGTATGGGGTATGGCTTATGGAGCATTTTTTTGTGTGTAATCAAACCGGTTTTGCACCACAATTATTCCTTGTTCCCTGTTCCCTATCCCCTATTAATTATTTTGTTGTCAAAATTAAATTTTATGGTATATTAAACATCTATTTAATTATTTACATTATCTGTACAATAAATATGTAGATTAGCAGCTCGAAGTAAAAAAAACTGTTGTAGGGCAAGTAGCAAATTCTAGTTATTTAGCCTTTGTTTACATTAAACAAGCTCTTCATTTAGGCTTGCTTTAACTTAAAAATACTACTTCGGTACAACAGAAAAAGGTCAGATTTTCTTGGGCGCTAATAATCCAAGAAAAAACAAAGGTAATGCCTTAATGATTTGTTTTGCCCTACTAGCAGTTATGGTAACTTTTAGTTATTCAGACGCTGCTAATTGCTCGGGGTTATGGTGATTGATCGACCAACGATGGGAAACTGACCTAGAAGAACAAGCGCAAACTTGTTCCAACTGCTTCTGTTGTACGGCTGCTTTGCGGAGGGTAATGATTAATTGATTTACCTGATTCCGTAAATTTGGATCGTTATTAACTGCTGACATGGTTTGCCTTTCGAGCAATTGCAGTAGTAGTTCGTAGTGGATAGGTGAAGGAAGAGGAATTTGCTCCATGAAGTTAAGAAGATAGTTAGTAGGTTGGGATTTACTCGACATTGCTCAAGGTGTGTAGTTGCTACATGAATTTTGTGGAAGTAAACAAATTACAATTTCAAGCTTTGATAAAAGTTGGTTATGAAAATTTTTCAAAGAGATTGACGCACGCCTTCTTTAAATCTGGCTGTTTCACCAACGATTCACCAATCAACACAGCAGAGGCACCATATGATGCTACTAAGCTTAAATCATCAGGAATATGTAATCCCGACTCGCTAACAACAAGGATATTGCGATCTCCGAGTTGTTTATTCCTTGCCTGTAATAACTTACAAGTAGTTTGTAAGTCAACAGAAAAGTCTTCTAAATTGCGATTGTTAATACCAATCAAGGAAACACCGTCTATCGCTAAAACGCGATCGAGTTCTGCTAGAGTATGAACTTCAATCAAAGGGGTTAATTTTAAAGCGTTAGCGATTTTTACAAAGTATTGTAAATCTTGGTCGCTAAGTACAGCAGCAATCAGCAAAACCGCATCAGCACCGCGAAGTCTCGCCAAATACATTTGGTAAGGATAAATTATAAATTCTTTGCACAGCAACGGTAAATCGACAGCAGCACGAACTTTGGATAAATTTTCAAAGCTACCTTGAAAAAACTTCTTATCTGTAAGTACGGAAAGACAGCTAGCACCACCTAATTGATACTCAAGGGCAATTTGTACTGGATCGAAATCTTCTCGTATAACACCTTTACTCGGAGAAGCTTTTTTAACTTCTGCGATTAAAGCCGGTTTAGTTTTACCTTGCCGTAGCGCTGCAAGAAAATCGCGAGTCGGTGGTGCATTGACTAATTGACGCTGCAAATCCTGTAGAGATTGCTTTTCGCGCATTTGGTCAACTTCAGCTTCTTTATACCAAATAATTTCTTCTAAAATATTGCTTGGTTTAGCATCAGTTGCGGCAATTTGATACCGTAATGAAGATACGGCAATATCTGGATTGGGTGGACGACGACGGATTTGCATGATTCTCTAATTGGAAATTGGGTATGAGGAGATGGGGAGATGGGGAGATGGGGAGATGGGGAGACAAAACAATTAAAAATTCTTCACTCCTCATTCCTAACTCCTCACTCCTAACTGTTAACTGTTCACTGTTAACTGTTCACTGTTCACTGTTCACTGTTCACTGTTAACTGTTAACCGACTGCTGCTCGTTTGTAAGCTTCATCTAAGACTTCCGAAAGTGTGGGATGAGCGTGAACTAAATGAGCGAGAGTATTA
>JBCBQE010000277.1:0-7863 GCA_039820385.1 Cyanobacteria bacterium J06635_10 | reverse complement strand
TTCAAATTTCGTCTTCATCTTCCATTAATTCATCAATAGAAGATGAAGACGAAATTTCCAAAGCACTTAGATTTGCATTTTCAAGTTTAGTTGGTGAACAACTCGAAGGGGTAAAGATTGAATATATTCAAGATATTCAAGCTAGTGCAGCAGATAAAGGATATATTGATTTCAAAATTGTTGGTAACGATCGCAAAGTCAAAATTGGTGTTGATGTTATTCAGCAATCCGGTGGAAAGTATGTTGGAGCAGCTTTAAAAAGACTAATTAACTATAAAGAATTTGATCTTACTCGTGGTTGTTTAGTTCGTTCAAAAAAGATTAATCCTGGAGCAAGAGTACCCAAGGAATGTTTAGAAAAACTTTTGCGTCACCAAGGTGGAGAATGGGTAATGCTGCAAAAGCAAGATATTAAACCTCTTTTAGCTATTTGGTTTGTTGTATATAACTGCGAAAGTTACGAACTAACTAAAGAACAACTTTTTGATTTTATCAAACAGAAAAAAATAGCAATTAATAATCCTTTAATTAGAGAAATACTCAGCGATCCATCAGGTGAAGAACCTGACAATTTAACTGATGATGATTTGCCAATCAGTATTCCTTAAAGCACTGACGATCTTAATACCTATCTAAATCAATTTGTCACCAATTAAATATGAATTCGCTGCCTTCAATTCCAACAGCTTTATGTCTACCCGAACTTGATATTACAGCTTTAATTCATGGACGAATTATTGCTGCTATGCCCAGAATATTTATTCGCCCAGGACAGAAATTTGCACTTTATCCAGTAGATTTATTATCTGTTCCAATTTCAATAGATAAATATTATTGTTCAAACTTTCTATCTGTTGCTCAAAGCATTAATATAAATTCCCAAAATCAAAAAATTCAAGCTTATGCTCAATGCCAACTAACTCAAATTATTGATCAAAGCCAATATGTAGAAAAATTATCCCGATTGACGGTATGGAAGCAAGAAGTATTAGAGAAAATACTGTATCAACAGCAGCATATTTTTTTAAGTTATTTACGTGTCTATAAATTATCCCAGCCTTATGAAGTATCCCTGAAAGCAGAATCAAATAAATTAGGAAAATTTATCGGACTTCCTAATACTTTGAAAGCTGACTATACAAACCCAGTATTACCCGATAACATCTTCACAACTCGTAAACGCCAGTTAGAAAAACTTGAACTACCACAGCATCCAGAATTAGAAAAATTATTAGATGTTTTATCACCTCTAACCCTTAATAATCCCACCGCAAAACAATTACAATCGGATATTCATCTATTTTTAGGTTGGAGCAATCAGCAAACAGTAAAATATCCCGATCCAGACTTAACTTGGATTAAGAAAATTACTCTAGTGGGAAATTCTAGCGACGGGAATGAATTTGAAAGACTAGTACGTAAAAGTTTTATAAAACTAGGATTTTCTTGTTCCAATACTAATTCTAAAGCCAACTTAGATCCAGAAAAATTAGGAGGGGCTGGAGGCGTTGATTTTTATTGCGAATATCCCTATCCAGTTGTCGGAGAATGTAAAGCTACTAAAAGTGAAAAAGTTCCTGATGGTACAGCAGCACAACTAATAAAACTTGGATATAAGCATCTTCAAGAACATTTTGACTCTTGCGTCAAAATTATTCTAGCTGCTGGCGAACTTACGGAACATGCAATTTTAACTACACAAAATAATCAAATGAATGTAATTACACCAGAAACACTAGAAAAACTTGTAGAATTACAATCTAATTATCAAGGTTCTGTTAATTTAAGAGACTTAAAGCAATGCTTACAACAAGAACCCTTTGGTTTAGCAGACGACAAAGTTAATATTTATATTACCAAAATCCAGCAAGATATTAAACTGCGATCGCACTTAATAGAAGTCGTTAAAAATTATCTCCAAAATTCTAATATCGATTCTACAGGAGTCGAGGCTTTACATGGTGCTTACTCTGTTTCTCAACCACCGCAGCCTTTAGAAACCAAGGAAATGCACGAAATATTAATCGAACTTTCTTCTCCTCTCAATGGTTACTTAGGAAGAATTAAAGGTACCGATTGGCAAAGCGATAAATTCTACTTTCTTCGCGATTTAAGTAGGTAGGCGTAATTAAATATAAGATAAAACCGGAGCCCTCAATCCCTCTCCGCTATTTTGGAGAGGGAAGCGAGAGCATGGCTCCGGTTTTATATTCCATCCAATATCCCAAATCTTAAAACTTACTTCCCTCCCTATTCCTCCGCGCTTCCCTCTGCGCTCCTTTGCGTTTAATAAACCAACAACCATCAACCATCAACCATCAATTATCAACCAACAACTATCTTCGTTGCTTCTAAATCATTCAATGCAGCTGCTGCTGCTGCTAAATCATAGGGAAATGGCCTTCCACGGGTAACATAATCAAGCTTTTGAGGTTCTTTATGACGCAGTACAGCATTTACTATTACACAGGCTTCTGAGCTAGTATTTATCGCTCCATGCAGCACCCCCGGTGGAATAGTTACCACTGCTGGGTATTTTTCACTTAAAGGAATATACTGATACTTTCTGTTGATTAAAGTTACTAGAACAAATTGACCTTTGACTACCAATAATTGGTCAGTTTGAGATTTATGTACAAATAAATCATCTATTGTATTCGGCGCAATCTGTACCAACATCGTTTCGTTGCTGGCTTGAGGGGTAAAGAATTGAGCCATCCCCCCTTTGATTGATTCCAAATAGCGGATTTCGATTCCCCTAGCTTTATTCATGACAATTCTTCTAAAAGAGCATCTTAGATTAAATAGTTAGTTCAATCTAAGATGCTCTTCAAAAAAAAAATGTTACGGATGCAACAAAAGTTACCAAAATATGGTATACAAATGTAATTTATCAGCCAATAGAGAATTTCAAACTACTGGGTTCTCCCAAGTTACCATCTACTAATAAACCACGTCCGTTAGCATAAAGATGACGCAGTATAATGTAAATTGACTCAATTTCTTCCGTTGCACCTGCTTTGTTCGCTATTTCTTCTAAAGAAAGTGGGTTTCCTTCTGCTTGTAGAACAGATACTACTTGTTTTTGCAATTCTAAAATAGCTGCTGCTGCTTTTTTCCCAGCTTCTACCCCTGGCTGGTGGTAAGCATTAACATTCACCAAGCTAGCGTAAAAGCCTACAGCCCGTTCGTATAGAGCAATTAATGCCCCTACAGTTCGGGAATTAACTTGGGGAATGGAAACTGTAATTGAATCGCGTTGGTTTTCGTAAAGCGCTTTTCTAGTACCTTGAAGAAAACCAGAAAGATAATCGCCAGATGTAGTTCCAGGTTCAACTTCTAGAGAAGAACCTTTTCTATCTTCTAAAACTTCAATGAAGGTAAGGAAGAAATTCGCTACCCCATCACGCAACTGTTGTACGTATGCGTGTTGATCGGTTGAACCTTTATTACCGTAAACTGCAATACCTTGATGGACAATGTTACCATCCAAGTCTTTTTCCTTACCCAAGGATTCCATTACTAACTGTTGCAGATAGCGGCTGAATAAAAGTAGACTATCCTTATAAGGAAGAACTACCATATCCTTTTCACCGCGGCCATTCCCAGCATGGTACCAAGATAAAGCTAGCAGTGCAGCTGGATTATTTTGGATTTCTGGGATGCGAGTCGCATCATCCATCTCCTTTGCACCATTGAGCATTTCACGAATATCAATGCCTTGTAATGCCGCTGGTACAAGCCCTACAGCCGACATCTCGGAAGTACGACCTCCCACCCAATCGTACATCGCAAAACTTGCCAGCCAGCCTTCCTCCGAGGCTGTATTGCTCAGCTTACTACCCGGCATAGTAATGGCGATCGCATATTGTGCAAAATCCAAGTTTTGTCCGGAATAAGCTTTCTTGACTTCCATCATTCCGTTACGTGGTTCAGGTGTTCCTCCAGATTTGGAAATCACCAGCACCAAAGTACTTGAAAGACGATTGCGTAATTGAGTTAATACGCGATCGATACCTGCAGGATCAATATTATCAATAAAATGAATCGTCACAGGAGGATAATCTGTAGCTAAAGCTTGAGCCACAAATTGAGGCCCCAGCGCAGATCCACCAATCCCAATCGAGATTATATCAGTGAAGCGAGCAGCTTTGGGAGGATGAATTGCACCAGTGTGGATCTTCTCGGCAAATACTTCGATTTTTTCGATATTACTGACTATTTCTTGCGTTAATTCCGGCGTAGGAGCCAAATCAGGATTTCTTAGCCAATAATGTCCAACCATCCGCTCTTCATCCGGATTTGCGATCGCGCCTTTTTCCAATTCCGCCATATCCGCGAAGGCTTTATCAAATGAAGGCTGTAGCGAGCTAACGAAGTCATCATCGAAGCCCATCCGGCTAACATCTAGGTAAAAACCTAGTCCTTCATGGAAATATAGCCATTTCTGGTATCGTTGCCAAAGTGCCGTAGCATCCATAAGGGAAATCTCAAATCACGTTATTTTCACAAACAAGTTTAAGCTAAGGTTCGAGTGATGCCTTGTCACCTTATACAGTTTTAACTGTTGACATAACTGCTCTCCTTAAACATCTGGCATCGGTATGACTCGTAGAAATTTCACAATTTCGCCTTTAACTTCAATCCCAACCAAATAATTATCTAAGGTAAAGCGGTGAAAGATGCCCTCTATATCAATTTGACGCAACACAGGCCCATAATGCAAGTTGTCAAAAGATAAAAACTCTACAAAGACAAAATTCAACACCCGCCTTTTAGCTGCTAAATCTAATTTCTCTAAATCTTTAAAAAACGATCGTGCGTACCTGAGTTCTAACTTCACGCCTAATTATAAAAAAGTTGGGCCTGGCCAAAGCTGTTGCATGGTATAATAACTAACAGTTCCAAGAGTGAGCAGCACCAGAGTTAAGAATTTAAATTTCTCCTTCTCTCCTCATCTCCCATCTCCAAATACTGCAGAGCTTCGTCATAGGTTAAGATATCCCACGGTTGTTGGGAATCCTTCACTTCTTGTATAGCCTTTTTCATATAAAAATCGCAACGTAGACTGTATACCGTTTCCCAAGTTTTTTCTAGCTCTTCTTCGTTCAATTGCTCGATTAATCGATGAATTTTGTTTCGTAAATTTTCCATAGTAATTGTTAAGAAAAGTTAAAAGTTTTAAATCCTCGTTCTTTTTATTTTCCCATTCAAAAGGCGATAGTTAACAGTTATACCGCCTTATTTGATAGATACGGGTAATATATTGGTGAATTTATTGATTGGAGGACTAGGTTTACAAAGGTTTTATTTGGTGTACCCTTTGTAAATAATTTGAGCAATTTTACGGTTGTTTCAATTGGCATGGTTTAATTTTTCATCCAAACCAAGACTATGGAATTGGCAATATGCGCGTTTGGAGAATATATAATCCCGATGTCAAGGGTTCCCGTTAAATTTTTTTTAGAAGAAAAAAATTTTAATGGATGCCCGTCAATAATTAAACTCATTGCTTAACACTGTCAAGCTTGCCTTTGATGTTACATACATCAGTGTACTGATTGCCCGGATTTTTTCAGGGTTTGGGGGAATTTCAATCAAAAGGAATACTGATTATTTTGAGGCTTTTGTATATGTAATAACCTTGTACGAAACCTATGCCTTAAGGTAGTATCCCTGAATAAACAAAATATGCACAAAAATAATTAATGGAGAATTATCTTAAATGTGGAAGTCTTTGTTAAAGCGTCCTTGGTTTTTAACTATATTATTATGTTTGATTCCTACGGCAGCTTTGGCTGCTGATGAAGCAGCAGGGAAACCTTTCATCGAATTGCTTGATGAAAAGTTTGCTGGATTTGTGAAGGGAATATTTAATGTTCTGTTTTTCAGTATCGGTGGTTTTCCCCTGATCGTTATATGGCTGATTGTCGGAGCGGTTTTCTTTACCATCCGTATGGGCTTCGTCAACTTCCGGATGTTTGGACATGCCATTGAAATTGTCTTAGGAAAACACGACGATCCTAATGCACCAGGGGAAGTTTCTCATTTCCAAGCTTTAGCTACTGCTTTGTCGGCAACGGTAGGACTTGGTAACATTGCTGGAGTAGCAATTGCTATCAGTGTAGGTGGCCCTGGTGCTACTTTGTGGATGACTCTTGGTGGTTTACTGGGTATGTCTAGTAAGTTTGTAGAATGTACCCTCGGTCAAAAATATCGCATCATTAAGCGTGACGGTAGAGTTGCGGGTGGCCCGATGTATTATCTTTCCAGAGGATTCGCTGAAATTGGTTTGGCACCAGTAGGTAAGATTTTAGCAATTTTATTTTCTATTTGTTGCATCTTCGCTGCTTTTGGTGCTGCAAATATGTTCCAAGTTAATCAATCCTATGTCACAGTTAAGGAAACTCTGCCAATAGATCCTGCTATTTACGGTTTAATTCTGGCTGTTTTAGTAGGTTTAGTAATTATTGGTGGTATTCACCGTATCGGTCAAGTTGCAGGAACAATAGTACCAATAATGTGCGTGCTTTATGTTGTTGCTGCACTGTGGATTATTTTAAGTAACTTTACCGCTATTCCTGGTGCAATTGGTACTATCTTTCAACAAGCCTTCTCTCCCCAAGCTGTGGAAGGAGGAGTTATCGGTGTAATTGTTCAAGGTTTCAGACGTTCTACTTTTTCCAATGAAGCGGGAGTGGGTTCCGCTGCAATTGCTCACTCGGCAGCAAAGACTGATAAACCAATTAAAGAAGGTTTAGTAGCGCTTTTAGAACCATTCATCGATACCGTAGTTATTTGTAATATGACTGCCTTGGTAATTGTGATTACCGGCGTTTGGAACGATGATAAATTTAAGGCATTAAGAGAAGCTGGTGAAGGTGCAGCGTTGACTTCCGAAGCTTTTGGTACGGTAATATCTTGGTTCCCCATTTTACTTTCAATTTCCGTATTTTTATTCGCTTTCTCTACGATGATTTCCTGGAGCTACTATGCAGAGCGTGCTTGGGAATATCTCTTCAGCGAGCGTACTTTGATTGTATACAGAAGTTTATTTGTGATTTTTGTATTCGTTGGTGCGATCGCCAAGCCTACGTCAGTAATCGATTTCGGTGACGCTACCTTTTTTGCAATGGCTTTCTTTAACCTGTTGGGTATGTATTTCCTCACCAATAAAGTGGTAGAAGATTTGAAAGATTACCAACATTACCTCGAACAACCAAAGTTATAAAATCAAGCCTGATACGGCTTGTTGCCATCTCCCATCAAAATCCGGGAGAGCATCCAATCTCAACTAAGTAGGTGGGCTTGATATCGTAGATCAAAATTTGCAAAACACCCTGTACCAGACGTAGCCTTGCTACGTTTTTTTGTGGCATTTTTCCGTATATTTATTTACCCTAGGAGACTATTCGTTCAGCGAACTTTTCATTTATGTTTTCACACTGTCTAAGTTCCTGAATTTGAGCCTCTTTATCCGATATCGCGGCTTTAAGAGATAATAACTGCTTGTCCAACTGGTTTTTTCTATGTACAGACTTAACATATCCAATTACTATAAGGCTTGCAGCAACTAGAATTAAACTGAATACTACCCCCATTTGGGGAGAAAGAAGCTCTCTGATTTCACCATAAAAAAAGTCTTGATTATCCACGCGTATTTCTATTTTTTGGGAACCATATTGAGCTAAAAGCGTAGCAGAGCTAGCAAAAAGCATACTTGAAATTGCAATGGTTGGTAGTACAACTTTTTTAAACATTATTTTTACCTTGATGTATCCTAATTTATAACCAAATAATAGGCGATCGTTTTGCCAGGATTAATTTCGGCTCACAAGTGTCTTTATATTTGCTCCCTAAAAC
>JBCBQE010000276.1:0-7870 GCA_039820385.1 Cyanobacteria bacterium J06635_10 | reverse complement strand
GTCTGTTGTACATTTTAATCACTGGATGTCGATGGTGTGACTTACCACAAGGGGGTGTGTGGGCATCGAAAAGTGCCTCACACAGGTGGTTGAAACGGTGGTATTCAGACGGGACATTTGAACATTTACAAGCACGCATATTGGCGATTACCTTCGGTAGAGCTTCGCTTAACGCTAACGAAAGGGGACTTATAAATTGGGAGTTTGGAGCCATTGATGGTTCTTTTTCCCCCTGGAAAAGGTGGAGGTGAGGAAGTCGCTTATGGCGGAAAGGGTAAAGGTGTTCTTATCCATACCTTGACTGAAGGTAAGGTCATGCCGCGATATGAAAACTATGAAAATATGGGAAAACCTCTCGTGACAACTGATTTGAGTCGTAGAGTTTATTGCATTCGGATTGAAGATTTAAATGTTTCTGGCATGATTGCTAATCATAAGCTTGCCAATGCTGTTAGTAACAATTGCTTTTATGAAGTGCGCCGCCAATTAGTCTATAAGCAAGCACATTATGGCAGCAAAGTTGAAATAGTTTCGAGGTGGTTTCCTTCTTCTAAAATGTGTTCACACTGCGGACATATTCAGCCAATGAAACTATCAGATCGAGTGTTTTGTTGCCAAAAATGTAATCATACATTAGATCGGGATGAAAATGCGGCAAGAAATCTGGAAAAAGCACCAGATAAAAAAGTATCGGTCGGCTCGACCTTAACTTAACGCCTGTGGACAAGAAGGAGCCGACTCCCTTGGATGAAGCAGGAAGAAAACACCTTACTTTATTAAAGATGTTTAATGAAGTTTGGATAAGTTTTTCGGAGCAGCCAAGAGTATATTTGGTGAAGACAGCGCTACTACGAATTTAAAATTATATTTGCTTAAAACGGTATTCTATTCTGATACGTTGAGGAAATCTACTATTTTTCTCGGAGAAAGTATCGCGGCGAATTTCTTGTAATCCCAAGTTTTGAAAATAATCTATTTCTTCTAAAGATAAAGGATAAGGAGGACCGCTTGGTTCTTCTGGAGTATCGCGAGTCACAGCTACAACTAATAATGTTCCTTGTTCAGCGACTAATTGAGCAACAGCTTCCATTACTTGCGATCGCACTGTTAAAGGTAAAGATTGAATAGTTCTGGCTTCAAAAACGAAATCAAAATTTCGCTGCCATTCAGGATTTAGATCCAATAAATCGGCAACAACATAGTTCACCGAAGAATCTGGAAACCTTTGCTTGCACCAATCTATCGCCGTAGGAGAAATATCAAAAGCTGTTACCTTAAATCCTTTCTCGGCTAAAGCTTCAGCATCGTCTCCCAATCCACATCCTACAACTAACGCTTTTAAACCTTTCTCAAATTCTGTATTTTGATTTAACCAATCTTTGAGATAAACACTTGCAGTCATATTTGCCCAAGGAACTTGATTCGAGTCACCTTGAGCTTTGATATATATATTATCGAACCAGTTTTCACTCATTTTGATTTTGGATTAAGGGGATTTTAGTTAGATAATGGCAGGTTTTCAATACATTTATCAATATATTCGATAGAAGTAATCACCAACCAAATAATCAAAACGTCACAGGGTTCCCATTAAAATTTTTTCTTCTAAAGCAAATTTTAATGGGTTCGGGTCACACAGCCTACAACTTGTCTCCCCATCTCAAACGTCTCCCCCTCCCCCTCTACCACTCCTCCCCAAAAACCCGCTATTATATAGGCGATGACCATTTTTACCAACAGACAAGGGAAGGGGAGTTGTGGAACGCTTTAATTCAAAAGTCTTTGCTCTGGTTTCGTTCGGCAATATAATGCTTTCAACTCTTTTATTGTCTGTTGGGGTTGCTGGTGCTAAACCTGTCATTTCTCAATCTTCTAATTACATTGTTGCTCAAGCTACGACTCCGCAACAGGAATTGGAACAATTGCGACAACAGCAACAAGTGCAGGAGCAGGTACAAGCGGAAGCGAATCGCGCTTTCAGCCAAACTACTGCTTTATTTAATGCGCTGCTCGCTACTTTAGTTTTATTAATGATAGGGGTGATTATTGCCATATTCCTATTAAGACGAGCGGTTTTTCGTGAGGTAACGAATTTAGTAACGGCACGTCTTAAGGAGTTGGGTGATTTAGAAGCAAGAATCGCTAGCGCTAATAAAAGGGTAGAAAAACTCATTGGAGAAGCTCAAAATACCGTTGATGAGTTAAATAACGAAGCCAAAATTTTAAGCGGAGATATTGGCGCTAAGCAAGAAGGTTTATCGGTGTTGGTTGCTGATTTATCTGCGTCGAAGCAACAGGCTTTATCGGAGATTGAATCGCAAATTGCTGTTTTTAAGCAAGCTTTGAATAAATTAGATACGGAATTTACCGGTAAGCTCTCAGAAGTGCAAGCCAATGCACAACAGCAAGGTAATTCAATTATTCAAAACTTAGAACGTTTGAGTGCCGAATTTGTACCTCAGATGAAGGGGTTACAATCCGATGTACTCCAACAGAAGGATGATGTGGTAGAAACTCTCAAACAGTCGCAAATTGATTTTGTCAGCGAATTAAAGGAACTTCAATCGGCGGCAGAGCAGCAGCGAGATTTAATTTTGGTTTCCTTGCAAAGTCTTTCGGCAGAATTTAAACCCAAGTTAGATGTGCTGCAAGCGGATTTACAACAACATAAAGATTTAACCGCACAAAATATCAAGCAGTCGCAAATCGATTTTTCAACCGAGTTACAACAGCTTCAATCGGCAACAAAAGCACAGCAACAGCAAACTTTACAGAATTTACAGCAGTTAGAATCGAATTTCGCTCCTCAATTATCAGCGATTCTCACTCACGTACAATCCCAAAAAGATGCAATTATCGAGAATTTGAAACTTTCCGAAAATCAATTCGCATCTCATCTTTCTCAATTACATAGCGAGCTACAAACTCAAAAAGACGGAACTTTACAAAGGTTTGCCGGTACGGAATCCGATTTCGCTAATCAACTTTCTCTACTTCAACAAGATGCTCAACAACAACGAGATACACTTTTACAGCAATTAAATAAATTATCAGCCGATTTTGCACCTCAGTTAGATGATATTGAAGCAGATGCTAGAGAAAAAGCTTCCCAGCAAAAAGATGGAGCGCTACAAAATCTGGAAAAATTATGCTCGGAAATTAACGCCGAATTGCAGCAAGCTCAAAACTTAATTCAAGAGCAAGTTAAGTCAACTCAAAATAATGTAAGCAATCTCGAAACTTCTGTCGCTGCCAAACTCGCAGAATCCCAATCGGGAATTCAAGAGCAAAGACAGCAAACTTTACAAAACTTATCTCAACTTGAAACAGAATTGCGATCGCAGTTTGCCGTTTTACAATCTGAGGTGCACAATCGTAAGGATTCGACTTGGCAGTTGTTGCAAAATCTGGAAGCAGAAGCGAATAACAAAATCTCAACAACTACATCGGGAATTGAATCTCAACAAAATCAAACTTTTGAAAGTTTGCAAAAGTTAGAAAATACCGCTCGGGAACAACTTGCTGCTTTACAAGCGGAAATTACAGCTCGTAAAGATTCTAGTTTAGATAAGTTGGATAAATTAGAATCTACCTTAAGCGAACAATTGGCGTTAGTTCAATCGGATGCTGAAGTAGAAAAGCAGCAGATACTACAGAAGTTATCAGAAATTACACCTAGTGAAATAGCTAGCTCTGCCGTTGGTGAAATCCTGCAAAAGCTACAAAAAGTAATCGAACCAATTGAAACACTAAAATCAAATCATCCCCAATTATTTGTAAATACCGATGAATTTGTGACTCAGGGTAATGAGTTATTTACAGCAGGGAATTACGAACAAGCTATTGAAGCTTACAATCAAGCCTTAGAAGTACAGCCAGATAATGAAAAAGTTTGGTATCAGAAGGCTTTAGCATTGTGGGAATTGAAACGATACGAAGACGCGATCGCCACATTTGATCGAGTCTTAGAAATTAAACCTGACGATGCCGATAGCTGGTACCATCGCGGTTTAGCATTGATGGAACTTAAGCGTTATGAAGCTGCAATTTCCGCTTTTGGTAAAGTTGTGAAAAAGCAGCCAGATAACGAAAAGCTGTGGTTTGTCTTAGGAATGAGCTTGGGAAGAATTAAGCGTTACGAAGATGCGATCGCCGGTTTCGATCGAGCATTGAAAATTAAACCAGATTATTATCAAGCTTGGGTCGATCGCGGTGTAATCTTAGGTAAATTACAGCGTCATGAAGATGCTTTTCAATCCTTCGATAAAGCCGTAGAAGTAGAACCAACTAATGCAACAGCTTGGATGAATCGCGGTATGGCTTTAGAAATGATCGAACGTTATGAAGACGCGGTTACTTCCTTTGATAAAGCCATTGAGTTTAATCCTACACCCAAAGCTTGGGATAAACGGGGTTATGTATTGATTGAATTGGAAAGGGATGAAGAAGCATTAAGAAGTTTTGAGAAAGCCTTGGAATTAGACCCGAATTATGGTAGTGCTTTTTATAATAAAGCGATTTGTTATAGCTACCAAGGAAAAGTTGACGAAGCTGTAGAAACTTTGCAAAAAGCGATTAATTTGAATTCTCAGTACAAACAAGATGCTGTAAATGACCCAGATTTTGAAGGAATTGCACAAGAAGAGAAATTTAAACAGTTAACAGTTAACAGTGAACAGTGAACAGTGAGCAGTGAACAGTTAACAGTGAACAATGAACAACTAATAATTGATAATTGATAATTGATCATTGATCGTTGATCGTTGAAATTAACTCCGGTAGTGATGTAGGGTGTGTTATGGCTTGAATAATTTTGATTCTTGTTGAATTATTTTGATGATGCCATAACGCACCATTCTGCAATTTAAAATTGTTAACCCAAAATTATCTGCGATAAGCCCGGGGCGGGGCATGCGCTTCGCGATCGTTTCAAGTATTGATGTTGGGTTACGACACGATTAAAGTTTATCGTTTTTAATCAAATAAATTATGGTGTCTAACCCAACCTACTAACTAATCACTTTAACTGTGAAGAGCGATTCATCTCAAACCTACCCGATAGGCAGGTGAGAGATGAATTGTAAATGATAATCTACTTCAAAAAACGGTTCAATGCCCGCTTACAAAGTTGGGAAAATATCTGATTTATAATACATCTTCAGCAGCACGCAATATCAATTTCCGAGCTACGGATTGGATACCGGTATGCTCAAAGTAATTAGTACTCTGATCGAGAAAAGCTGCGACAAAGTCTAATTTATCATCAGAAAACTCGATAAAGCCACCGATTTTGTTGAAAACAGATTTCGGTGTTAAGCCAGTAGAGCTAACTAAATTGTCCATCCATCCGGAAACCGAACTGAAGGTTGAAGCAATAAAACCAACTTTATCATCGCTGGGAATGGAGTCTTGAATTGCTCCAAAGGTGGGATTAGTTGCAAGGGCGTTTATCCCTTTGTTATCAAGGGTATCTTGGGCTTTTTTCAGAAAATCAGGCCCTAAAGGAATCAACCCATCGATGGCAACTAAAGCAACCATCCGCATCAAAGCAGCCCCAGTATAATTCTCGCGCAGCTTAGAGACAAAATCGATAGGATCGAGTTGAATCCCATTGAGTTTGGAGTAGGCAATTAACTCAGCAACAATTTTCACGCACAAGTCAACGGATTGAGTGGTATCTGCCTTGGGTGTTAACTTATTTAAAAAGCTGAGGAAGCCGATTTTTTCACCGATTTTGTTCGCCATCGCTGCCGTGCCCAGAGCTTTGTCAGCATTATCGACAATTCGATAAAGCTTGACGGCTCTTTGATAGCCATTATCTTTATCGTTATATAACTCAATCATCCGATTGCGGATTTGCATAACTGTGTTGGCATCGTTTGCTCCAGTTATGACTGAAATGGTTTTGTCGCAACCCACGACGTTTTCCCATTTCCCTGGTATGACAAAGCTCAGGGCGTTTAACGTCTTCACTGTCAAGTTGTTCGCTGGCAATTCGTCGAGTAGTTCAATAATAGAATCGCTCAAAATGCACTCCTTATGTATATTCTCTACTTTATATATTTTTCTACTTTAAGCTGTCTCCAATCCAAGGTAACACAGCTTGTATCTTGTTTACTTTTAATACGCAGTATTGAAAGTAACATGTTAATACTGATAAAATAGTATTTTTAAAATAATGGATTTAACTCAATTGATGTTAATACTGGCAACAGTAGTGGGTGTGGTAGACGGAGAAACCATTCGCGCTGAAAATGTAAACGGGGAAGCAGCAACAGTAAAGCTTGCTTGTATCGATATACCCAATAGAAAATACGATCGAGATGCAGCAACCCAAAGCTTGAAAAAGCTTTTACCGAAAGAGACTCCAGTGATTATTCGGTTTGCAGATACCTATCGAGATGACCAAATTATTGGAGAAGTATTTTTAGATAATCAATCCATAAATTTGCAAATGGTGAAGGAAGGGAAAGCTTTTGTAGATAAACTATCTGTAGAACAAGATTGTTATGAAAATAGAACCCAGTATTTAGTCGCAGAGGCTAATGCCAAACAAAGAGGGTTAGGGTTATGGGAAGAATCCAAATATGTCATGAATCGAGATAGAAGGAATCGTTAAAGAAACGAAAAGCAAGTAGCGCCGTCTCCGCCTTTATACTATCTTTGGTGAAGATAGCGCTACTACAAACAACGTTTTTTTGATTTTTAATTAAGCGAGCTTGATACAAGCAAATAACTATTAATCGACGATCTGACTATACTTCTTCAGCAGCACGCAAAATCAATTTCCGAGCCACACTTTGGGTGCCGGTATGCACAAAGTAATTGGTACTTTGATCGAGAAAAGCTGCTACAAAGTCTAAGCTGTCATCGGAAAACTCGATAAAACCGCCGATGCTATCAAAAATTCCTTCCGGGGTTAAGCCCACAGAGCCAACTAGATTGTCCATCCATCCAGAAACCGCACCGAAGGTGTTGCTAATGAAGCCAACTTTATCATCGCTGGGAATAGAGTCTGCAATTGCTCCAAAGGTGGGATTTTGTGCAAGGGCGCTTTCTGCATTATTATCAAGGGTATCTTGGACTTTTTGGAGGAAGTCTGGCCCTAAAGGAAGCAAGCCATCGATGGCAACTAAAGCAGCCATCCGCATCAAAGAAGCCCCCTGATATTCCTCACTTAGATTGGAAACAAACTCTCCAGGATTGAGGATTGGTAAGCCATTGAGTTTAGAATAAGCGATTAACTCGGCGACAATTTTCAGACACAAGTCAATGGATTGGGTGGTATCAGCCTTGGGCGTTATTTTGCTTAAAAAGCTCATAAAGCCAATTTTTTCACCAACTTTGTTCGCCATCGCCGCCGCACCCAGGGCTCTGTCAGCGTTTTCAACCAAGTTGTAATACCACATGGCTCCCTGGTAGCCGTTATCCCTGTCATTATATAACTCAATCATCCGATTGCGGATGTGCATAACTGTATCTGCATCATCTGCTCCGGTTGTGACTAAAATGGTTTTGTCACAACCCACGGTGTTTTCCCATTCCCCAGGCACAATATAATCTAGGGCATTTAACGTCTTTACCGTCAAACTGTCCGATGGTAATTCGTCGAGTAATTCAATAATGGAATCGCTCAAAATATACTCCTTAATATATTCTTTAACTCTAAGTTGTCTCAAATACAAAATAACATAGCTTCTGAGTTAAATCACACAAAATAGATAGTTATTTAGTTCATAGATATTACTCTTTTTTACTTGCTCGTATAAATAATGATTTGCTTAAAATAGCCGCGATAAAGCTATATTATTTGATGTGGCTGTTATGGCTAAATTCAGCTTTGACGATTAAGATTAAGTTCTTAAAAAAA
>JBCBQE010000275.1:0-7874 GCA_039820385.1 Cyanobacteria bacterium J06635_10 | reverse complement strand
ATTAGTAGCAACATTGACTCTCAAACTACTGCTTACCACTCCAGTAACTATACTGACGACGCTTGTTAGCAACCAATTTCTCTTCGTATAATTTGAGTTTTTGATGAGCTTTATCGTTCATATTATACATTTCTGGTTCAAGGTCGTAAGTATAGTTACTGGAGTGGTAAGCAGTAGTTTGAGAGTCAATGTTGCTACTAATTTGTTGCGAAAATTGACTAACTCCAGATGCTTCCACAGGTGGAGTCATTTCTACAGGTGCAGAAGTTTCTACGTTAGGAGTACGATATATATTGCGGACTCGCTCTTCATAGTCATAATCCACCGTCATATCATCGCTGTATTCTGGTAGTTTTTCTGCTTGCTCTTTGCTAACTAAACCTGTTGCATTAATGCGTTCTGCATTAACATCTACATAACAACGACCTACAGGAAGCAATACTTTCTTACCAAAAATCCAAAATCCTGTATCTACAACTAGATAACGAAAGCGTCCAGTTTCGTCCACTAAAACATTGTGAATAGTACCAATTTTTTCGTTTGTCCTGCCTGCATAAACATCAAGCCCTTTAATTTCCTGCCCATCAAATGCGCTATTACGATAATTGGGGTTGAAATCTTCTATTTTGAATAAAGCCATATCACTTTTACCTAAATCTATAGTCATAAATAGATATATAAATTTAAATCTAAATATTTCTCTAATTTTTTGCTTCTGGCTAAAGAACTAAAGTAGGTTTTGATGAGATACCTAATTTTATATCTCAAGATTATTCTTTATTAACTCTCAAGATAGATAAATTGATTAACTATCTGACATTAATATTCTAGAATCAAAAAATGATCAACCAAAATTAATGTTAACCGCTTTAAGTTTTTAATATTAATTAAGGTTTTTTCTGGAATTTCTGGAATTTATTTAAACAATACTTCAATTTACTTAGAACGACTGCAAAAATAACAATCTTAATTAATTAAGGGAAGTAAAATATGTCTTACTCTGATTCAATGGGTGTGGAGCCAATGAGTTCTCAGGTGGTAGAAAGAGCAGTTCTAAACCCAGTAGTTGATTACCACGATCGCGTTCGTTGGGGTCCAATTTTTGCCGGTATTGTGATTGCGATCGCGTCTCAATTGGTTTTAAGTGCTTTGGGTGCTGCAATTGGTTTAACTGCTGGTGCATCGGGAACAGAAGCGGGTACTGTTGGTATTGGTGTGGGAATTTGGGCAATTATCAGTTTGCTAATATCTTTATTCCTCGGTGGTTGGATTTGTGCGAGTAGTTGTGGTCCCATGAATAAAAAGACTGCTCTTCTCCATGGAGTCATTTTATGGGCAACTACTTTAGCTATAAGTTCCTGGTTATTGGCTAGTGGAGTGTCGGGGACTTTTGGAGTCGTCGCTTCCAATGCCCCAGAAGTAATCAACCAAGTGCAACAACCGGGTGGTTTAGCTCTACCAAATCCAAATGAGGTACCTAATATCAACAATCAGGAAGCTCGTAACATTGCAGGTAAATCAGCGAAACTTGCTTGGTCATTTATTTTTGGCTCATTAGTAGGTATGGTTGCAGCCATGATTGGTGCTTCCGTTGGTTCAAGAAAGCCTCGAGTTCGTGCTTAAAAATGATCGAGTGGAAAATGAAGGATGAAGCAAAAGTTCATGTACCCTTATGCTTTTTCCTCATTTTTTTTGTATAAAAATAAATATAATTAGCATCAAATATGTCAACTCGCTTCGCTCGAAGGAAGCCCGAAGGGCTTGGTCAAGGGGAATAATACTATTGGTTCGATTATTTAAAAATTAATTAAATATTTCTTTCACAAGTTAGATTGAATGTAAGAGTAAATTATTTATCTTAAAAGTATAAGAGCAATAAATAAAAATTAACTGCTCAAAGCAAAAGAAAAAAAAATAGGAGGAATCTCATGGCTTTATATAAGGTTGCGGATGTATATCCAAATTATAAAGAAGACATTTTTGCCGGTAATGACATCAAAAATTTCTCAGTTTACAGCGAAAATAATGAAAACATTGGCTCAGTTCATGATGCAATTGTTGATGAAACAGGTCGTTTCCGGTATTTAGTAGTTGATACTGGTTTTTGGATTTTCGGAAAGAAGGTTTTATTACCTATTGGTAGTACAAATATAGATTACAACAGTCAAAAGGTATATATTCCGGGTTTCAGTAAACAACAAGCAGAAAATTTACCCGAATACAATGATGATATGACCATTGACTTTGACTATGAAGAGAAAGTTAGGTCTGTTTATAGACAACCACAAAATCGCGCTTTACCTGCTTATAACGACCAAAACTATAACTACGATTACGATGGTTCTCTTTATCAAACCAACGAGCAAAATCATCAAAATTTGAAGCTATACGAAGAACGTTTAATTGCAAATAAAGAGCGTTTTCGTAAAGGTGCTGTAACTGTAGGTAAAAAGATTGAAACTGAAACTGCTCAAGTATCAGTTCCGGTAGAAAAAGAGCGTGTAGTTATCGAACGGAAAACTCCAACTGAAGTTACAGCAGTAGCTGAAAATAATGTTGACTTCCAAGAAGGAGAAGTTGCTCGCTTAGAAGTATACGAAGAGAATGCAGATATTAGCAAGCAGACTTTTGTACGCGAAGAAGTATCTGTGAGAAAAGAAGTAGAACGCGATTCTGTAGAAGCAAAAGAAACTCTTCGTCGTGAAGAATTAAATGTGGATACAGATGGAAATCTCAATATCGATAACAAGTAATTCTTCTTGCATTCAAATCATAAATTGTAAAGGTTGGTTAGTGATGTAAATTTTATGTGGGTAGAACAAATATTTACAATCTACCCGCAAATTTTTTGATATAAGATTCACTCAAAACAATGAAAAAAAATAATCAAGCTCAGCGATTGGTAAAGGAAGAAGAAATAGTTTCTTTACTAGAAGAACGTTTACTTGTCAATCGACATAAACGTAAAGTCGGCGAGGTTGTAGTACGTAAAAAAGTAGAGACTCGTCTAGTTCAGGTTCCTGTAAGAAGAGAAATATTAATTGTCGAGAAAGTTGGTGAAGATGTAGAGCAACTTGCAGAAATTGATTTAGGAGAAGGAGAAGTTAACGGGGTTGAAGTCAATCATATTTCTAACAATGACAATTATTATCATGTTAATGCTGAATTTATTTCTCCTCAAGTAGCTAGCAAGGTTTTAGATACAATCGCACGAGAAACAAATCACGGATGTATTAAAGTGCGTATTGAGTTAGCAGTGGAGAATTCGGAATATCAAGAAAATTATCAAGCAATGTTTGACCAAATTACTCGTAATAATTCTGTAGAGGGTTAGAATTTGATGAAATATTTATCATTAAATCTCACCTGGGAATGCAAGTCCCAGGCTAATAGTAAAAGTCCATTAAAATGGACTGATAATATCATTATCATAAACAATTATTAAAAATAAAATGATAATTTTGGCTTATAACATAGAAAATAATTAATAATAAAATGATAAAAAATTATACTTTATGAGTAATATAACAGGATGGCTAATTAGCACCATATTTGTTGTACTTATAATCATTATTTTGATTCTTTACCTCCGAGGTTTTTTCCGTCCACGTACTCGTTACAGCATTGATAATTTACCTTTACCAAAAGCAACTAATTTTGCTTCTACAGTAGCAGGATTATCAGATTCTTTTATTACAGAAGGGAAACTAACTAATTTTTGTGTATTTGCAGAGCAAATTTTTGCAGCACGACTCGAAGCAATTAACAGTGCTACTGAATCAATTCAGTTTGAAACTTTTATTATGACACCAGGTCGTCGTGCTAATGATTTTGCTTTAGCTTTGGGCCAAAAAGCAACTAATGGTGTCAAAGTACAAGTACTTGCAGACCATTATGGAGCAAAAGAGATGCCATCAAAATACTGGCGTTCTCTTAAATCATCAGGAGTTGAAGTTCGTTTTTTTAATCGTTTTAGTTGGAGAGACCCTTTTTATTATCTCAGACGAAACCATCGCAAACTACTTTTGATTGATAATAAAATCGCATTGATTGGTGGAGCGGGAATTTCCGATTATTGGGATGGTGATGATGGAATTGGGAATAAAACTCCTTGGTTTGATTATGAAGTTTGTTTTCAAGGTTCTTTAATTACACGATTAAAAAATCTTTTTATTCAACATTGGTTAGATGCTGGTGTTAGTGCAGAACTAAGTCAAGAAAATGATTCTGTAAATCAAGAAAATCAACAAACAATTCTCATCTCAGCAGGGGAAGAACCTACACTTAGAGATTCAGGAATTCGTTCTTTATTTCAATCTTTAATAGTAGCTGCTAAAAAACGTGTATGGATTGCTAGTCCCTATTTTCTACCCAATGCTAATTCTCAAGAGATTTTAATCCAAGCAAAACATAGGGGAATTGATGTATGTATTCTCACAATGGGACCCAAAACCGATAAACCACCAGTGCGCTTTGCTTCTCAACAATTATATGGAAAATTAATCAAATCAAACATTAGTATATACGAATATCAGCCCAGCATGATGCATGCCAAGACTATGCTTATAGATGATAGTTGGGTAAGCATCGGTAGCGCTAATTTTGACCCACGCAGCTTTTTTCATAACGATGAATTAAATCTTGTAGTTACAGAAAGTAAATTAATTCAAAATATCGAAAATTTTTTTTTAAATGGCTTTACCTGTAGCAATCATCTGACTTTAAAATATTTAAGAAATCGTCCCTTGAAAGAAAAACTGCTTGGGCGTTTAATCCTATTATTATTTTGGCAATTATAGTGACATACCTACATCCATTCAAATAATACGATGTAGGCTTGTGCGAATAATATAAAAAACTTCCCCTGATTCATAGAGGAAGTTTTTGATTAATGATTAAGTTCCCAAAACCAACCCAAACAAACTATATTATCGAGAATTAATTGTATGGTGTTACAACTTTTACATCTGTTTTCACAGCTTTCACACCTAAAATCTCTTTAGCCAAAGGTTCAACAGTTTCGTATTCTTTTCGATCTGGAACTGTACCGACGATTGTTACTACACCATCCTCAGCATCAACGGTTAACTTAGCACGAGGTATATTAGCTTCTAATTTCGCACGAACTTCACTTTCTAAATCGGAATCCGCTCTTTCTGTTTGATCTCCTAATAAGTCGTTGCGTTGTTCTCGCGCACGGATATCTGCGTTTAGTTGGTCTTGACGAATTTCGCTGGCTGCATCTTCTTTGGTTTCCTCTACATTACGTGGATTTTCTACTTGTCCATCTATGGAGGTGGGAGCATCACTGCTAGTTCTAGCGGTATCGCAAGCAGTAGCACCAAGCATTAATACAGTGCTTAATAAAAATGGGGTTAATTTATTCATGAATTTTATCCTCGAACCGAACAATTAATTAACTTAAGTAAATACTTGAATTTAACAAGTTTTACTTGAGTTAAATAGCAAACAGAGAATAAATATTGCTATTAAAATTAAATTCCCTGTCTACTGTTTTAGATTACTCAAAGCAGTCTAACGTTGTTGTTTAATTACAGGTTTACCATCAACATCAACATCTAATTCTTCGCGACGAATGGTTTCGCTTGCTTCTACTGTATCGCGCTCTACTTCTTTACGAATACTAACTTCTTCACGCACAAAAGCTTGCTTTTGAATATCTGCTGACTCTTCGTAAACTTCCATACGAGCAACTTCCCCACCAGAAAAGTCCGTAGCACTCGGAGATACCTCACCTAAATTTGTGGGATTGATGCGCTCAACTACGATTCTCTCCTTCTCAACGGGAACGGAAACGGTTGCAGTTTCTGTTTCTATACGCTTACCAACCGATACCTCACCAGCTTTTGTACGCTCTTTATCTGCAATTAAGCGTTCTTCGTATAACTTAATATCTTCTTGATTTTGAAATTCTGTACCAATCGTAGCTCCAGGAGTACCAGCAGCAGCTTGTGATGGTGCATTATAGATTCCAAACTCTTCAACACCGCAGCGATTCATAATTCCTTCAGCCTTAAGGATTTCTTCTTCCCCTCCAGTAACCATTACCAAAAAGCTACCAGCAGCAACGCGATCGCTATAGACTTTTGCCTTTTCTTCAGGGATACCCAAACCTACCAAAGCACCAAGCAAGCCACCTGTAGCAGCACCAATCGCACCACCAGCTAAAGTAGTGGCGATCGCAGTTGCTTCAGCACCAGCTAACAAAATAGGTCCCACACCAGGAATCGCTAATGCTCCTAAGCCTACGAGCAAACCAGTAATTCCGCCCAAAGCTCCACCAGTCAAGGCACCAGCAGAAGCACCTTCATCAACTTTATTACCAATTTCTTCAGTCGTTTGGGTACCTTCAATTTTGTCAGCATCTCGTGCAACTACCGAGACTCTATCCATGTCAAAGCCAGCATCTTTTAAGCCACGAACAGCTTTTTCCGCTTCGTCGCGACTGTAAAACAAACCGACAGCACGTTTATATTGAATATTATTTGTATATGCAGTATTCATTTAATAAACTCCTAAATAACGACAATGAATACTTCTCAATTCAATTAAATAAGAAAATATTATTCATTCTTAATATTGAGAAATAATTTATTTGAGCATATTTTTATCATGTCAAGGTTCAAAAAAAAATTATTCTATCTTTTGAGTAATTCATTGACTGGCCAAAAGATATAGTTTTTCATGAAATACCTAGTACTCTACCAAACCAAGATTGTCGAGTAAAAGCAGAGAGAGTGAAGAGGCCATATCCTCCATAGTTTACTTTGTGGAGTATTAGCGCTAATGGTTTTTTTATATTGCGATATTAAGAAAATACTCAATTATGGGAAATTCATTGGAATTGTGTAAGTCCTTAATTCAAATCATTTTCTCAGAAACTAAAGATATTTGAAGATATTTTACTCTAGATAAATAATTGTAGTTTTAGCAATCCAATTAATTTAACTTCGGTAATCACTGCTAATATTTTGGAAACATTGGCAACATGATAGAAACATCACAACAGTTTGTTGACTTACTACAAAAGACAATGACAAAGTGAATTGGAAACAAAAAAAAATTGACTCATGGTAAAACCGACTAAACATCGAGATAAGATTCTCGAAGCACTGCGAAAATGGTTTCGCATTCATAAGCAATCACCATCTCTGGAAGAGTTATGTCGAGAATTGGGAATGGAACCTAAATTATTGCCGAGGAAATCAATTAGAAAAAGAATATCGAGCTTTTCGCAAGCTAATTATTACTAAACCCGTGTTGGAATATGCTGAATATCGTCGTATTTTATCGTCTTCAGAACTTAGAGGATTACAAGACTTTTTGACCAAAGTTTATATCGACTTAGATAAATTTGAAGAGCAAGATGTTTATCATTTTTGCCCTCGTTGTCGTTATATTCAGAGAAAAAGAGCGAATGGGACTTACAATTGTCGTAACCAATTTTGCGAGCGCTTAAGTGTTGAAAAACAACTTCCACCTTTACCCACGATACCCAAGAGTAAAGTTATTGAGAACTACAAAATAGTAACTCCAGGGATACATCAATATGGGACAATTCCAGGAATTTGGGAGATTTATCTAGCAGAAGAACTTTCTATATTGGGTATCCGCGTAACTCTTTGGCCAGAAATTGATGAAGATTAAAGATTTTTGAAATAGGCAATATCAACGCAGTACCACAGTTGAATTGTTACACCACTATTTGTCCCCGTCGCTTCAATGATTTTTACTTACCAAGTTTAATTCAGCCTCCACCACACTTATTGCAAAAGGTAAAACTAGCAACCGAAGGACGTTGGTTTGCTAAAGTTTCTATTAATGGTAATTCTCCGGAAGAAGTTCCCATTTAT
>JBCBQE010000274.1:0-7888 GCA_039820385.1 Cyanobacteria bacterium J06635_10 | reverse complement strand
ATTCATAGTTTGCTTCACCTGGTTTGAGGGTTCCGTAGACAAACACCCGTAGCAAGCCAGAATTTTTTTGTTTACTCATATTTTCAACAGTGAGCAGTGAACAGTGAGCAGTGAGCAGTGAGCAGTGAGCAGTGAGCAGTGAGCAGTTAACAGTGAGCAGTGAGCAGTGAGCAGTGAGCAGTTAACAGTTAACAGTGAGCAGTGAGCAGTGAGCAGTGAGCAGTGAGCAGTGAACAGTTAACAGGTTCTTAAATTTCTCCCCATCTCCCCATCTCCCCCTGCTCCCCTGCTCCCCATCTCCTTCTCCCCTCTTCCCCCAACAGCATCTACAATAGTTCATCAGACACGATTACAGTCGCATTAGGAGTATTTTCGGTGGATACCCGATACAACCCAGCAGATATTGAGCAAAAATGGCAAAAGAAATGGGTAGAAGTTGGTTTGGATAAAACTGAAGCTGATAGCAGTAAACCAAAATTCTACACGCTATCCATGTTTCCTTATCCATCAGGTAGCCTGCACATGGGTCACGTCCGTAATTATACTATTACTGATGTGGTTGCCCGTCTCAAGCGCATGCAAGGTTATCGGGTACTGCACCCTATGGGTTGGGATGCTTTTGGCTTACCGGCGGAAAATGCTGCAATCAAAAACGGAGTACCTCCATCAAAGTGGACGTATCAAAATATCGAGCAAATGCGGGGACAGTTAAAACGTCTCGGCTTATCTATTGATTGGGATTGCGAAGTCGCTACTTGTTCGCCGGATTATTATAAGTGGACGCAGTGGATATTTTTGCAGTTTTTCCAAGCAGGTTTAGCTTACCAAAAAGAAGCGGCAGTAAATTGGGACCCCATAGATCAAACTGTATTAGCGAACGAGCAAGTTGATAGTGAAGGCCGCTCCTGGCGTAGTGGTGCCATAGTTGAGCGTAAATTATTACGACAATGGTTCCTAAAAATTACTGATTATGCTGAAGAATTATTAAACGACTTGGATAAGTTACCGGGATGGCCAGAGCGCGTTAAAACTATGCAGGCTAACTGGATTGGTAAATCCACGGGGGCTTATTTGGAATTCCCGATTGTGGGAATGGATGAAAAAATCGGCGTGTATACAACACGTCCCGATACCGTCTATGGCGTAAGCTACGTAGTATTAGCGCCAGAACATCCTTTAACTAAACAGGTGACGACATCCGAGCAACAAGCAGCGGTAGAAGCTTTTGTAAAGGAAGTTAGCAATCAAAGCGAATTGGAGCGTACTGCCGAAGATAAACCCAAACGGGGGATTCCTACGGGTGGTAAAGCAATCAATCCGTTTACGGGAGACGAGGTTCCCATTTGGATTGCTGATTACGTGCTTTATGAATACGGTACCGGAGCCGTAATGGGTGTACCTGCCCACGATGCGCGAGATTTTAAGTTTGCCAAGGAAAAGGATTTACCCATTAAGGTGGTAATTGCAAATGATGTAGAGACGCAAAATTTTGCGTCTCCAGAAGCAGCGTACACTGAAGCCGGGATTGTGGTAAATTCTAGCCAATTTGACGGCATGCCTTCTGCTGATGCTAAGCAAGCAATTGTGGAATATGCCGAAAAGCAAGGTTTTGGTAAAGCACGGGTGCAGTATCGCTTGCGAGATTGGTTGATTTCCCGTCAGCGATATTGGGGAGCACCGATTCCCATCATTCATTGTGCCAATTGTGGTGCGGTGCCTGTACCGGATAAAGATTTACCTGTAGAATTACCCGAAAATGTGGAATTTTCAGGGCGTGGTGGTTCACCCTTAGCTCAATTGGAAAGTTGGGTAAATGTACCTTGCCCAAGTTGCGGCACTCCGGCAAAGCGAGAAACTGACACGATGGATACTTTTATTGATTCTTCGTGGTATTTCTTGCGGTTTACCGATGCGAAGAGCGATCGCCAGGTGTTTGATTCAGCTAAGGTAAACGACTGGATGCCTGTTAATCAGTACGTCGGCGGTATCGAACACGCAATTTTGCATTTGTTGTATTCGCGCTTCTTTACCAAGGTTTTACGAGATAGAGGTTTACTTAATTTTGACGAGCCTTTCCAACACTTGTTAACTCAAGGTATGGTGCAGGGTTTGACTTATATGAATCCCAATAAGGGTGGTAAAGATAAGTGGATTGCTTCTAATTTAGTAAATCCTGCGGATCCCCGCGATCCCCAAACTGGCGAACCTTTACAGAAGCTTTACGCTACCATGTCCAAGTCTAAGGGTAATGGTGTCGCGCCGGAAGATGTAATTGCCAAATACGGTGTTGATACGGCGCGGATGTTTGTTTTATTCAAAGCACCCCCCGAAAAAGATTTGGAATGGGATGAAGCTGACGTGGAGGGGCAATTCCGCTTTCTTAACCGAGTGTGGCGGTTGGTAACTGCAAAAGTGAATAATCCACAATCATCCAAAAAATCCGTAACTCAAGATCCAAAATCCAAAATTGAGAAGGATTTACGCCGAGCGATTCATATTGCAATCAAAGAAGTCAGCGAAGACGTAGACGGCGAATATCAATTCAATACTGCTATTTCGGAATTGATGAAGTTGAGTAACGCCTTGAGTGACGCTAAGTGCAAAGATTCACCAATTTATGCCGAAGGAATTAAAACTTTAGTTTCGATGCTAGCACCCTTTGCCCCTCACATCGCTGAAGAATTGTGGCATCAGTTGGGTAATGATAACTCTGTACATACTGCGAAATACCCTAAACACGATCCAGAAGCGTTGATTGCTGATGAAATAACTTTAGTGATCCAAATTAATGGTAAAAAACGCGGCGATTTACAAGTGCCAGCACAATTGGATAAAGCTGGATTGGAAAAGTACGCTCGCGAATCTGATGTTGCTCAACGTCATATCGAAAACAAAACCATTAAAAAGACGATTGTGGTACCTGGCAAGTTAGTAAACTTCGTTATCGGTTAAATTTTATTTCACTTGTGCAGGTTGACTAATTGACACAACCGGGGCTTTTGTCTCCGGTTTTTATTTTGTTGATTTTTGTCTAAACCTATGATTAATCCGTTACATGGAAAAGCGCCTGACAGTTCTGCCTACCAAGCGCCTTCATAGTATAAAGTTATACCATATCACTTATTTGATGCAACATTTGAACTCGGCACTATCCCTTTAGAGTCAGGGATTGCGAGAATAAGCTTGTGGCAAACGTATTGTGAAGTGGTATCACTCCTTGCACAAATATAGAATATCTTTTAAGACGTAAGTCAGGGAATTGACTGAGTGACAGTTTGTCAACTGACATAGTAAAAAACTGCTCAGCATTATCAACAGTAATTTACAACGCGGGATAAGAGTTTACAAAATATTTATTGTGTAGAAACACTACAAAGATAGTATTGCTTGTGGCTCTTGTATAACCTAATGGTACATTTTTATATGGCAATAGGGGAATAAGGAGTCAGGGAGATAAAGTTATGAGTTAGGAGTTATGAGTTATGAGTTAGGGGTTGTAGAGACGTAGCAGTGCTACGTCTGTACAGGAGTTAGGAGTTAGGAGTTATAAATTGTTCATTAAAATTCCAACACTATCTACCTTTGGGCTTTTCACTTTAACCTTTTAAATCTGATGGAAAAGAATCGAATTAAGAAAGCAGTGATTCCGGCAGCTGGTTTTGGTACTCGTTTATTTCCGGCTACCAAGGTTGTAAAAAAAGAACTTTTTCCGGTAATTGATTTTGACGGTAGGGCAAAACCCGTACTTCAAGCGATTGTGGAAGAAGCTGTTAGTGCGGGGATAGAGGAAATTGCAGTAGTGACGCAACCGGATGATAAAGAGGTTTTTGAGAGTTACTTTAAAACACCTCCATTACCTAAACTTTTTAACAAGCTTTCAAGGGAAAATCAGGAATATTGTCAATATCTTCAGGATTTAGGTAGTAAAATTACGATTGTGATGCAAGATGAACAAGAAGGTTACGGGCATGCTGTTTTCTGTGCAAAGGAATGGGTGCATGATGAACCTTTTTTGTTAATGTTAGGGGATCATATTTACTCATCTGATGCCGAAAATTCCTGTGCGCGTCAAATTTTACAGGTTTACGAGCAAGTTAATCAAAGTGTTATTGGATTAAATACTTTACCAGCCCAAATGATTCATAAAGCTGGTTGTGTTACGGGAGTTTGGCAAGAAAAAGATTCAATAATGCAAGTGACGCAGGTTTATGAAAAACCTACGATTGAGTATGCGCGACAAAATTTACATGTGGAAGGAATGGCGGAAGATGAGTTTTTATGTATATTTGGTTTGTATGCTTTAACGCCGACGATTTTTGATTTTTTAGCGGAAAATATTAATACTAATTTTCGAGAAAGAGGCGAGTTTCAGTTAACGTCTTGTTTGGAAAAGTTGCGAGAAGCTGAAGGAATGACTGGTTTAATTGTTGATGGCAAGACTTTTGATATTGGAATGCCTAATGTTTATCGGCAAACTATGATTGATTTTGGGAGTGGGGAATAGGGAACAGGGAATTGGGAATTGGGAATTGGGAATTGGGAATTGGGAATTGGGAATTGGGAATTGGGAATTGGGAATTGGGAATATTTAGAAGTGTTAATTATTCTTAAAGGAAGATTTCTTCAGATATCATTCCTTCGGCTACTTTAGTGACTGAGCCTGTCATTTTAATTGAATAATCGTCACTAATTTCGATTAAAATAACTCCACCGGGCATATGTACGGTAATTGAGGAATCACATAAATTAAGACGGCGTGCAACCGCCGCTGCTGCACTGCTACTACTTCCGGATGCTAAGGTGTAACCCGCACCTCTTTCCCAAATTTCTAATTGAATGTTTTCTCTATCGAGTACTTTCATGAATTGTACATTGGTACGATTTGGGAAAAATTGATGAGTTTCTATTAAATAACCATATTGCTTTGCTAACTCTGGGCTGATTTCAGGTAAAGGGATTACACAGTGAGGATTTCCAATAGTCGCAGCACAAAATGTAAAGGCTTTATTGTCAACTGTAATATTTTCGGAAATTACTTCTCTAGATTCTCCTATCACGGGAATTTCATTACTATAAAAGCTAACTTTTCCCATGGATACCCTAACTGTTTTACCATTATCCAAAACTACGGATTTGACTAAACCTCCTAATGTCTCAATCGTAAAAGATTCTTCTTTAACTAGTTGCATATCCCATAAGTAACGAGAAAAAATTCTCAATCCATTTCCGCTTTTCTCTGCTTCGCTACCGTCGGGGTTAAAAATTCGCAGTGAAAATTGTCCTTTTTCGGATTTTAATGGTCCAAAAAGTATACCATCGGAACCAATACCAAAGTTTCTATGACAAATTTTTTTAATTTGTTCGGGAGTTAAAGTTGTAGGAATATCTTGGGGATTAATAACTATATAATCATTACCTATTGCGTGATACTTAAAATATTTCATGCAAGTATTTAGATTAAATATTTAGTTTCGATTATATAACAGCCGCTTCTAACATTTTTATTATGCCAGCATTTGCGTCAATTTCTACTTTTATACCGATAGGAAGTGTAAATTTGTCTCTTATATGGCCAATCATTGAACCATACCATGCAGGAATATTTAAGGGACTAATATGTTCTTGTAATACTTGCATTAAAGTTAATGAAGGTTCGTCTCCAATACTACATCTAGTACATTGTCCAAACACGAAGCCGGATAATTGATTCAGAATTCCAGCATTTTTTAATTGAGTTAACATTCTATCTACGCGGTAGACATCTTCGCCGATATCTTCTATGAATAAAATACTACCCTTCCATGGAGGTAGATAAGATGAACCCAACATTGAATTGATCACTGATAAATTACCACCAATCAATTTACCCTTTGCTTTTCCTGGTGTAATTATTTCGCGACGAAGTTTGGTAATAAAGGTATTATTCATTGTCACTATCTGGGCATTGAATAAGATACTTTTGACATAGTTTAAAGTAAAATTATTCCAAGTAGAAGTCGCAACTGCTCCGTGAAAAGTTACAAGTCCACTACGGGCAGTAATTGCTAACAATAAAGATGTAATATCGCTATATCCCATAATAATTTTAGGATTAGCGTGAATCAAATTATAGTTAAGTAATGGTAAAATCCGATTTCCACCCCATCCGCCACGCATGGCAATTATCGCTTTTACAGACTTATCAGCAAACATAGCGTTAACATCACGGGCGCGGTTTCTATCTTTTCCAGCTAAGTAACCGTATCTATCTAAAATATGTTTACCCAGCTTCACTTTTAAATTTAATGCAGTAAATATTTGCTTTGCTTGTTCAACGTCTTCGGAATCGATGATACCAGCTGGGCTAATTAATCCGACTGTATCGCCTAATTTCAGACGCGGTGGCTTGATAATGTTGTTAGGAGATATCTTAGCTTTGACGGCAAATGATGGTATTTGGGTAGAGATAGTTGCTAACGATAAGGTTGTGATAAATTTTCGGCGGTTAATAGTCATCATGGGAGTATATTATCATTTAGGCGTTGCTGAATTCCGGTATGAATTTAGATTTTGAGATTGACAATGTAACGTCTCTACATAGCTTTCGGCGTACCATAAAATTTAATTCATACTTCGCATCAGCAACGCCATCATTTATAACCCCCCAATCTCCTACTGGGGGGCTATGGACAAATCCCATTTAAGCTTTTATTTCAAGATACAGTTAGTTTGATAATTAAGAGAAGTATTGAATTTCATTGATATTACTTTTCAGTAATTTAACGGAGTGGTACCTCTTCTAGCAGGGTGGCTATAGGTAAGTCCTAACAAAATAAATTAAATTTTTTGAAAAAATTGAGATGCTATGAAAAAATCATCTAGCTAATTTATTGTTCTATCTTCGCTTAAAACGTAGCAATTTTCAATAATAATAAAGTTCTAATTACTGAATCGGACATCATTAGCAATCCTGCACTAAAACCGGGAATTAAAAATATAATTATTAAACCAAACATCCCGATTGGGCTACCTTGTAACTGCTTTAAGCCAGGAAAAATATTACTAAATATATTAAAACCATCTAATGGAGGAATGGGTAACATATTAAATAGAAATAAAGTAAAATTAACTCTAGCTGCTAGATAGAGAAATTCGTCACTCAACAATCCTGAATTGTAGTAAAGTAACAACAATACGATAAATACAAACCCTAAAGCTAAATTAGATAAAGGTCCTGCTGCAGAGACTAAAATATCACTCATTCTACCATTACGAAATTTGTAGGGATTTACAGGCATTTGTCCCCAAGATATCCCCGCTATACACAGAAAAATTATTGATTCTACTCCCATATGAACTACAGGGTTTAAAGTAATATGTCCCGTTATCTCTGGCGTGTCATCTCCTTGACTTATAGCAGCAAAACCATGAGCCAGTTCGTGTAGGCTAATTGAAATTATAATAATTACAATATATCTGAAGAAAAAAACTGGATCCGTGAAAAGTGTGGTTAGAAACATATATTTTAAATCCTGATAAATACGCTTACTTAAATACAGATTTTTAAAAACAAAAAACAAAAAACAGAAAGTATTTTTCGATGGGAAAAGCTTTAACTAATTATTTATATACGTATTGTGGAGCAACTTTTAGTACTGTCGCAGCAGTTTATATACTGAAAAAATCTGTAAGTCAGCCCATGATGTATTAGCTACAATGCTTGCTCCGTGTAGTTAATTGCACGAATTATCGGGGACGATCGGTGCTACTTTTAGAATTGTTTTGATGAAGCTATCTGAGGAAGGGGGAAATACCACGATTTATCGATCGGTAATAATTCCCAAAGACATTGTTTGAATTATGGTGGAATTGGGAGATATTTCGAGAAGGAATTTGAACGATCGCGGCA
>JBCBQE010000273.1:0-7912 GCA_039820385.1 Cyanobacteria bacterium J06635_10 | reverse complement strand
ATAGAGGAAGCCACTGAAAGAATTGCCATAAATTTACTACGGGGAGGTTCTACTATTGAATTCGTGACAAAGGTAACAGGTTTAACTACGGAAAAAGTCCAGGAGTTACAAGCGCAGTTACAAAGGGAAAGTTAGAGAACATTTTAATCTTGTGGTGGTAGACCTAGTTTTTACAAGATTCCCAACTAAGTCTACCCAAGATTTTCAAGTAGCGCATCTGTTCTCAATTATAATTGCATTTATTTAAGACAATATTATCAAGCCCAATAATTCCAAAATTAAATTGAGGACTTCGATTAAGGTTGCCTAAATTAAAACGGATTGATTTAATATCACCACTTTTACTGTAGAACGGACTTGTATGTATTTTTCTACCATTTTGAAAAATAGTCCATTTTCCCTGGTGAAGATTAATATCAATAGCCATCTTTATAACTTCTTGATCTTGGAATGACCCAATTACTCCCGAAATAGAACCATTTCCTGGAATACGTGGTTGATAGTGACGAATTTTTCCATTTCCATTAAAGTTCAGTTTTTGGATAGTTGGTGTATCGAAATGAATCGTAAACTTATTTTTATTATTCTTAGCATCAACAAAATTGTTAGTATAGAGATCGAATTTAAACAAATATCGCTGAGAACTTCGATCTACGTTTAATTCAATTTTGTCATAACCTTTCTCATTTCCGATACTTTGCATAGTATCGAATTGTAAATATTGTCCTTTTAAATAGCTGCTAGATTCATTTCCAGATACCAAAGGATTTCCAAAATTAATTTTAGATACTTTTCTAAAATCTTTTCCTATTGCAGGTAGTTTTCCATTTTTATGGATAGGTGTGCTGAAATCTATATTGAAAATTGGATTACATATCTTTGAAGGTGTTGCTTCCAAATTTGGTGTACCATTTTCGCTCTTACCATCATTAGGTGAGTCTGTCGCCGTTGTTTGGACTCTTTCACCCCAAGTCACGTGCTGTGGTTGTGAAACTGGAGATTCTTCAAGCATTGGAGATTTCGGAGGTGGATTTTGAGACTCGTAACGTGAGTTTGAAATGATAATTTCTTTAGACACAGACAATAACGAAAATAGCAATCCCCCTAATGTTAGAACCAAAACAGCAATTCCTCCTTTATACAAAAGTGGAGTTTGAAACGATTGTGTGGATTTCACTGACTTAGGTTGAAGTTCTGGGGAAAAATTCACTGGAGAAAGAGAGATAGATTGCTGGGATCTTGTAGGACTTTCAATCGCTTCATTCCACCTGCGAGTAAAGTTAATGGGTTCTCCAGAATTACCAAATATTGGACGTTGGGGAAATGAGTTAGATTCTTGATTTAGTAAATCAACCAAGGTGTAGTTAGTCACCCATCTATTTTGCAGAGGTTCTAATGCTTTGAGTAATGCGCTAGTAAAAACACTGTGTGGGTTATCAATTCCCTGGTAAGCTTTTCCAAACTCGCGGGATGCTGCAATAAAACACCTGTCTCTTCCTTTACCTCTATCTCCTGGATCTGCTTCGGTAAAATTCAGTAATTCGCCACTGTGACAACAATCTAAAATAATAATTTGCTGCTTTACTTCACTTTCTTGCAATAATTCCCGCAGCCATTTTAAGCGAACACCCCAGTTATTCAAGTCTAGATTCACATCACTGGTAGCTAAAAAACCTTCTGGAATGCCTTGATTTTTACGTAATCCATGCCCCGAGAAATAAAGCAAAGCTGTATCTGGTACTTGACCTTCTGGCTTAAAAAGCTTTACTATTGCTTTTTCTAAATGAGTCAGAGTTACTTTAGTTTTGTAACCAACCTTGGGTCTGTGATTTTTCTTATTTGGAAAAACGGGTAATCGCGTAACTTTAAAATCACCGTACTTCTCTAACAACTGCGCTACAGCTTCAGCATCTTCAGCGGGTGCTGTTAGATTCTTAAGACTTTTGTCGCTATAAGTATTTATACCAACGACTAAAGCATCTCTAATCATTGTAGAAATTAACTAGGAATATATTGACTAACAATCTAATTAATACTAAATTTTGGTTTTAGTTTCAGTAAAATTACTATAATATGGTATCTGTTGTCAAAATTTCTTAATAAAAATATCCCATGACTCAATTAGCACCAATTAAACTAGATGACGATACCATAATTTACATCGAAAGTACTGAGGATGTAGATATTCCCGAAACTGGTAGCGAAGTTTCTGATGATGATGAGGAAGAAGAAGAAGGATTGGATGAGAAGGGAATAAACACGGAGAAATTACGAAAGCAATTAATACAACATGCCCAAATTATTGAAAGTACAATTTGCGCTTACACTCTCATCAGTTTAAATGCTTTCAAAAAACGTGCTATTCCTAATGTTGATAAAGTAACTTTAGAATTTGGTCTTGAACTAGGTGGAGAAGCAGGAATTCCTTATATTACTAAAGGAACCGCTAAAAGTAATCTCAAAATTACCGTAGAATGTTCACCTTCTAAACAATGAACAATGAACAGTGAACTTGTAGGGGAGGCAAAAAGCGGTGTGGATATTCCTCCCGCTTTATTGCCGTTGCTGTTACGGCCCCTCGCATGTGTTATTTGAGGTTAAATTTTTGAGGCGGCCGTAACGCACCATTCTAATAGCAGTACCATGACAGTGAACAGTGAACAGTGAACAGTGAGCAGTGAAAAGTTAATAGTTAGGAGTTAGAAATTATCTACCCACTCTTCCCCCTCTACCCACTCTACCCCCTCTCACAATTAACTATTGACGACCAACAGGAACTTTTCCATTTGCTTCGGCAGATTCCAACCTTTTTTCCTCTTTCTTAGAAGGCATTAATTGCTCTCGTAAAGACACGATTACAATATACAAAATAGGTACTACAAATAAACTTAAAAACGTGGCGATAAACATTCCTCCAAAGACAGCAGTACCTAAAGATTGTCGGCTGCCAGCACCAGCACCCGTAGCTATTAATAAAGGGAAAATCCCTAATAAAGTAGATAAAGCTGTCATCAAAATTGGTCGCAAACGTTCTTGTGCTGCTTTTACTGCTGCTTTAGTAATTCCCAGTCCTTCTTCTCTTAATTGATTGGCGAATTCTACAATCAAAATGGCATTTTTAGAAGCCAAACCAATCAACATTACTAAACCAACTTGACAAAATATGTCATTTTCTAAACCTCTTAAATACTGTGCCGATAGCGCCCCTAAAATAGCTAGAGGAACTGAAAGCATAATAATTAAGGGATCAATATAGTTCTCGTATTGCGCTGCTAATACCAAGAATACAAAAACAAGTCCCAAACCAAATATTAACGGTGCTTGTCCCCCAGATTCCTTTTCTTCTGCTGAAATTCCCGCCCATTCATAACCAAAACTTCTCGGTAAAACTTCCGCAGCAACTTCTTCCATTGCGTTTAAAGCTTCTCCAGAACTGTATCCGGGTGCTGTTTGCCCGTTGATTTGAATTGAACGATACAGGTTGTAATGGTTAATAGTTTGCGCCCCTGTGGTTGAAGTCACTTTCACCAAGTTACTCAGAGGAATCATTTGATTATTTTGAGAGCGAACATATAATTTACCGATATCATCTGGATTGGAGCGATATTGAGCGTCTGCTTGCACGTAAACGCGATAAGTGCGCTGTTGCAAATTAAAGTCGTTAACATATCGCGAACCTAAATAAGTCTGTAAGGCACTAAAAATATCGTCGATATCTACTTGCAAGGCTTTAGCTTGATTGCGATTGACTTCAATCAATAATTGGGGCATATTCGCCGAAAAGGTACTAAAAACACCTTGGATTTCTTCTCTTTGGCTACCTCTTCCTAATAATTCTCCCATGACTTCCAACATGGTTTCTAAGCTGCTGCTTCCTCTTCTATCTTGTAACTGAAATTGAAAGCCGCTAAAACTACCCAATCCTTGAATAGCTGGGGGATTTACCGGGAAAACTCTCGCGTCAGTAATTGCAAAAAACTGTCCTCTCAATCTATTAATAATTTCTAAAGATGATTGTCCTTTGCCTCTCCTTTCTCCCCAAGGTTTCAAGGTGGTAAAAATTATGCCGCTATTGGCAGTGCTACCGCTAAAACCAAAACCACCAACAGCAAAGGTACCCACTACCTCTGGTAATTTGAGAATTTCTTGCTCAACCTGTCGCATTACTTTACTTGTGTAGTTGAGCGAAACCCCTTCCGGCCCCTGAATAATTGTAATAAAATAACCTTGGTCTTCTTCTGGTAAAAAAGCTTGAGGAACTATAGTATAAAGCCAACCCGTAGTTACTAATAACGCCGCAAATACTACCAAGACTAAAAATTTTAGACGCGTTAAACCTTGCAAAATCCATTCGTATCCATCCCGTATGGAGTCTAAAAACCAATTAATACCGTCAAAAATTGTATTGATCAAACCGCCTTCTCTAGGTTTTCTCCTCAGTAATAATCCAGATAAAGCAGGAGTCAAACTTAATGCTAAAAAAGTAGAAATCGCCACAGCAAAGGCAATTGTCAGGGCAAATTGTCGGTAAATCTTACCAGTAGAACCCGGGAAAAAGGCTACCGGAACAAACACCGCCATTAATACTAAAGAAGTTGCAATTACTGCTCCTGTAAGTTCGCGCATCGCCGCAGAAGCAGCCTCTTGTGGTGACATTTCTTTTTGATTAATCAAGCGAGAAATATCTTCTACCACCACAATCGCGTCATCAACTACCATCCCTGTAGCTAGGGTTAAACCGAATAAAGTTAAGGTATTAATCGAAAATCCAAAAATTTTGATAAAGCCAAAAGTACCAATTAACGCCAAAGGAATCGTAATTACCGGTACAATAGTTGTCCGCCAATCTTGTAAGAAAATAAAGATTACTACAACAACTAAACCGATAGATAACAACAGCGTTTTAATCACTTCCGAAAGGGATTCTTCCACAAACGCAGTGGTGTCAAAGGCAACTTGATACTCCATTCCCGGTGGAAAATCCTCAGCCAACTTTGCCATTTCCGCTTTTACCGCAGCAGCAACTTCTAAAGCATTACTTCCAGGAGTCGGAAATATGCCAATACCTACCCCTTCATTTCCCCTAAATCTTAAAAATGTGTTGTAATTTTCTGCTCCTAACTCTGCTCTGCCGATATCTTTCAACTTAATCAGAAGACCATTTTCTCCGGTTTTGACAATAATATCCTCAAATTCTGAAACATTTTGCAGCCTACTTATGGCGCGTAAATCAATTTGGTACATTTGCTCCGGTGGTGTCGGTTGTTGCCCAATTTGTCCCGCACCTACCTGCACGTTTTGTTCGTTGAGGGCATCAATTACATCCTGCGCCGTTAAATTGCGACTCGCCAAACGGTTAGGATCGAGCCACAAACGCATTGCATAACGGCGTTCGCCAAAAATTTGTACCCGACTGACACCATTAATTTTCTGTAAATTATCTTTTATATAAAGATCCGCATAATTACTTAAAAATACATTATCAAACTCTTGGTTTTCGCTATACAATCCCATCCCCAAGAGAATATTACTTGATTCCTTACTAACAACAACTCCCGTTCGCTGTACGACTCCCGGCAACTGGGGTTCCGCAAGAGAAACCCGATTTTGCACGTCAACTGCCGCAATATCTTTGTTACGAGAGGCATCAAAGGTAACTGTAATTTGACTGGTACCGTTATTACTACTACTCGAAGACATATACTTCATGCCTTCTACACCATTTATCTGTTGTTCCAAAACAGTGGTAACGGTTTTTTCTACAACTTCAGCATTAGCACCTACATAGTTGGCAGTGACATTAATTTGAGTCGGGCTAATCTCCGGATATCGCGCCGTAGGTAGGGTAGGAATACTGATTGCTCCCACCAACAGAACAATTATCGCGCAGACAGTAGTAAAAACTGGTCGCTTAATAAAAAAGTCAGCAAACATAAGAAATAGTTAGGAGTTAGGAATTGGGCATGGGGCATGGGGCATGGGGCATGGGGTATTGGTAGTTAGAAATTTGTAGTTAAAAGTTATTAATTGATAGTAAATAATAAGACTTAGCAATTCGATGCTAAGAATTAGCCATTAAAAGTAAAAAATTTACGAGTAATATGGTCAAAATTCAAAATTAAATACTCATAAACACTAATTCATAATTCATAACTTACAATTTCCAATGCCCAATGCCCAATTCCCAATGCCCATCTTCTTTACTTAGACTCAGGCATTATCGCTGCTCCATCTCTTAAATTAAGTATGCCGGAGACAATAATTCTTTCTCCTCCTCTTAATCCTTCTATAACTTGATAGTTATTGCCGCGAATATTGCCTAATTCAACGCGCCTTTGCTTGGCTATAAATTCTGGGTTTGAGAGGGAAGAGTCAGGCTTTTTGGCAATATAGACAAAAGTTTCTCCAGCTAATCGTACCACTGCACTTGCTGGAATGAATACACCAGGACGGCGTTCCCAAATTACTCTGGCACGAATAAATTCATCCGCTCGTAATTGATTCTTAGAATTATCAAAAAGTGCTTTAATAAGTATTGATTGAGAGTTTTGATTTATGTTAGGGGAGATAAAAAATACTTGAGTTCTGCCTAAAATTTTACCTTGATTGTCAACTAACTCTATAGGCATTCCTTTACGTAGTTCTGCTGCACGCTCTTTAGGTACCGAAATCTCGACTTGTAAGGGATTATTTTGGGTAATAGTAGTTAGTTGCGTAGAAGTATTTACAACATCTCCTTGTTTAACTATTAAATCTCCAACGTTCCCAGAAATCGGAGCAGAAACTGTATAGTACTGGAGTTGGACTTGTTGTTGTCTCGTATTTGCCTGAGCTTGTTGCAAGGCTTTTTCTGCTTGATTAATAGAAGCTTTTTGCGCTTGAATTTGGGCATCAATTGCATTTAGTCTAGCTTTTGCTGTCGCAAGTCGATTTACATTCTGCTGCTTGGTTTGTTGCGATACTGCTCCTTGTGCTGCCAAACGAGAAAATCTTTCATATTCCTGCTGATTAAAATTTACATCCGCAACATTAGATAATCTTTCTGCTTGCAAAGATTTAAGGGTGGCGATCGCATTTTGTAATTGAGATCGAGCCGCTTGTGCTGCTGCGTCAACGCTATTAACTGCTGCTTGTTGCTCTCTGGAATCGATCTGCATTATTGCATCGCCAGATGCCACATTATCACCCGACTTGACTAAAATCTTCGTGATTCTTCCTTGTATTTGAGGCTGAAGAGTTACCGAGCGTCGCGATTCTAAACGAGCGATATATTCATCTCTGTCTTCAATTATTCCAGATTCTACAGAGGCCAATTTAACTGGTACCTTTTGAGGTTGAGCATTTTGTCTTGTAGCTTTTTCCTCTCCCTGCGACATCATCTGCCAAGTTAAAACGCCGCCACCACCCAATAATATTAAAGCAAGCAATAACCAAAGCCAGCTTCGTTTCTTACGAGGTGGCTCGGGCAGTTTTTCTGGTTTATTCTCGTTATCTATAGTTGCAGTTTCTGGCGGTAGAGATTTCATGATTAGCTACGGAATTACACAAAAGCAAAACAATCCATTAATGGAGAATTCATTATATTCTCAAGCGTGACATCTTTACCCTGTTTTTCAAATGTTTTTGAAACGAGAAGAATATTTACTACTTCACAGATTGCTTTTAACTTCTCAAACTAGTACCGCTTGCGTTCGTCAAAAGTCAAAAGTCAAAAGCATCAAGGTAATAAGTATTAACTGAGTGCAGTTTCAGCAGTTTGGAATGGGTAGTTTATTTCCGCCGTGCTGCACTAGTTAATTTTTTTAATCAAGAAGAAACAAATTAATTTGATTTGTAATTTAACTTATAATATAAATCATCTAAATTACAATTGGATTCGTATTTTTCCGCATTTTATTTACTTCAATCTAAT
>JBCBQE010000272.1:0-7939 GCA_039820385.1 Cyanobacteria bacterium J06635_10 | reverse complement strand
ATTCTGACTACACAATAAAAATAAGTATTTTTCACTATAATTTTAAACTTTAACTAATAATCTGGCATAACATATACTGAACAGCCAAATAAAACCTTGCAATACAGTGTTTTATCTCAGAAAAATTACTAATTACTTAAGGATAAAAAAATATATGTCTTGATAACTAGTGACGAAGAGGAAATCAAAAGTATTAAATCCTCTCTCTATGAATTAAGTAAGTAGGTATGAACAAATCCAACTATGTAACAAAATATAAATTAGTCCAAAGCAATCTGAAGGCTTTGCTCCATTTCATTCTGCTCGTAATAACATAGTTACAAATTGTCTCACTTACATACTTAAATAAATACTCCTCAATAAAAAAGCTATAGGAATCCTCCACAGAATTTTGGAAATATATTGAGATTAAAAAACTTATATAGCAGGGCTAGCGTCTAAAAGCTTTTTCATAAATCAAACCGGATTCCTATAGATTATTCAATGATTTGTGCTCGTGTTTCTTAAGAGTAATCCAACTAGAGGTGCATCACTAGCGATAAATGAAAGAAACAGGAGCAACTCAAAAAGCTCTTATTTCCAAATATTTCGACTTGTGTTTGTTTCTTAACAGGTAATTTTCGATGAATAGCGATTTTTTTGACTTAAGTGAATTTATTTTTACCAGAGGAGATGATGTAGTCAATCCAGGTCAGACTATATACAATCCGGCAACATCCACTATCAGGGGTAAGAAAGGCGACGATCTAATTATTGGTAGTTCATCTGTAAGTTATGGTTTAGGGGTTTCGATTCAAGTTGCAGCCGAAGAAATCGGGCAAGGAAGTAATCCCGTTAACTCTGTCGAGTTTATTAATCAAGCAAGACTTAATGTTAGTGGAATTATAAACAGAGGTGAGATCTATACAAATAGAGGTATGGATATAGTAAGCGGTAGTGCAACAGCAGAAGTGACTGCCGTAGCACAAACAGTATCTGAAGCTATTGCCATAGCCAATAATGTAGATGCCACTGCAATGGCTAATAGTCTTGCTTCTGTAGAAATTACCGCTATTACCAATGGCATTAACAACTCTGGGAAAATCTCTACTGGTTGGGGTAGTGATACCGTTGCTGGAGAAGTCATAGCTTCTGTTGGAGCGGTAGCTACGGCTAGTATAAATGTAGCAGCCATTGTCAATGTTATTGCTCAAGCCCCTATGTCTGAAGCTCTTGAAGCAGTTGCAGCAGGATTTGCTACAAGTTTAGCTTCTTCAAAAGTCATTGCCAGAGGTATTAATAATAAATTCGGTGAGATTGCAACAAATTCTGGTGCAGATAAAATTAGCGCTATAGCTACTTCTTATTCTGCTACCTATGCCCAAGCACAAGTTTCTGTTTTCACTAGCGCCCCTCCTGAAAATCAAGCTTTAGCCTTAGGAGTTGTTGAAGCTATTGCAAAAACTGAAGATGTTGCCATCGCTATTGACAACGAGTTTGGTAATATACGTACTGGGCATGGGGCCGATATTATAGAAGCGACAGGTAATGCTTCTGACAACGCCATCGGCATTTTCAATAAGTACGGTTTTCTTAGTCTTGGTATAGGACAAGATATGATAGAAGCGACAGGTAATGCTTCTAAAAACGCCATCGGAATTTTCAACAAGTACGGCGATATTCGTGGTGGAGATGGAGCCGATACAATCAAGGCGAGTGCCAATACGAATGGCAAAGGAACCGCTATTTTCAATCAGCAAGGTGATATTCGTACTGGACTTGGAGACGATACAATCGAAGCTTATGCTACCGGAAGTGAATCTTACGGTATTTATGGCGGCTATGTTAATACTGGATATGGAGACGATACAGTAAAAGCTTCCAGTTTTGCAGGTGGTGTGAACATTAATATGGGCTTTGGGATGGACTACGTTGAAGGTTTTGGTGAGGCTACAGTAAATGGTGGGGGAGATTTCGATACACTGAGCCTTGGCTCTTACAATAAAAGCGACTTTAATATACAAACCCACAATGGTTTGACAGTATTTGAACTAGATGGCACCATCATGGCAACTAGTGGATTTGAAAAATATGTATTTGCTGATGGAGATTACAGTTCTCATAATCTAATAGTTTAAAGTATTTTATTTTATTCCCATCCTCAATGGATTTTGGATTGTAGATGAAACCCCAATTCAACTGGTTAATAACGAGAGCGTTGCCTACCTCGTGGCGGAATTTAGATTTTGAGATTGACGGGCACCCATAAGAATTTTTTTCTTCTAAAAAAATTCTTATGGGAACCCTTGACAATGTAACGTCTCTACATAGCTTTCGGCGATCCATAAAATTTAATTCATACTTCGCATCAGCAACGCCATAACGAGGATAATTCAAAATTCTCAAATCGTACATTCAAACGAAGTTTGCGGCTCATCAATAGTCCAAAATCCTTAGTTCAACAATAATTAACCAGCCTCTCCTTGAAAAAAAAATTTCTGCATCTTACTAAAATCGAATGACAAATTCACTATCCATTTCAGAAGCTCTCCAACTTGGACTAAAATATCACCGAGCCAATCGCTTGACTCAAGCAGGGCAGTTTTATCGTCAGGTACTCTCCTTGCAGCCTCAAAATCCAGAAGCATTATACGGATTAGGTACTCTGGCACAACAAATGGGGCAGTTCCAAACCGCAGAAGAGCTACTGAGTAATGTTGTCTCAGTACAACCGAAGTTACTCAAAGCTTGGTTTAGTTTAGGGAATGTGCGTCAAGCGAGTGGGAATTTACCATTAGCTGAGTCTGCTTATAAAAAAGCTATTGAACTGCAACCAGATGCAGCAGCACTCTACAATAACCTGGGCTACACTCTACAAGAACAAGCAAAGTGGGATGAAGCAATTGCTTGTTATCAAAAGGCTTTAGAAATTCAGCCCAATTGTATTGAAGCCGAAGTAAGCTTGAGTAACGCTCTTTTTGCCCAAGAGAAGCTACCTCAAGATAAACAAATTCACTACGCAACAGCGAATTACCAGCTAGGTATTACTCGCTTGAAAGCGGAGGATTTTAAGGGAGCCGAGGCTTATTTCCGGCAGGCGATCGCCATGCAACCAAATTTAGCGGAAGCTCATTACAATTTGGCGGTTGTTCTCCAAAAACAAGGCAAGTTTGAAGAAACTGTTTTATATTGTCACAAAGCTTTAAGTCTCAATCCTAACTATGTTGAGGCTTATAATAATTTGGGCGATGCACTCCAAGCACAGGATAAATTAGAAGAAGCAGCAGATTCTTATCGTAAAGCTTTAAAGCTGAAGCCTGACTATGCTGAAGTTTATTCTAGTTTAGTAAGTGTTGTCAAAAAGTTAAACTCTACAAGTATTTGGAAGCGGTTTAAGAAGATTCGTCAGGTGTCCGGAATCAAGGGTGTTCTCTCAGATGCCTGGAAGTTATTTTGGATGCGTTTTGCCGGGTTGAGTTTTCTCGGAAGAATGGCCACTTGGTTAGCTACCTGGTTTGCTCCACCATACTGGGGGCGCTGTCACTTATCTTATTACCATAGCTTTGGTTATATATCCCCTAAAGCCGATATTTATCATCAGCATTTACAACTTGGTGCAAATATTTTCATTGGCGATCGGGTTACTATTTATAATGATAGGGATGGTGGGCAAGTAAAATTAGGCGATCGCGTACATTTGTACGGTGACAGTTGCATTCAAACTGGGAAAGAAGGTACTGTAAAAATTGGTGCTGATACTCACATTCAGCCTCGCTGTCAATTTTCAGCTTATCAGGCTCCAATTCAGATTGGCTGTAACGTCCAAATAGCCACTAACTGCGCCTTTTATCCCTACGATCACGGTATGATGCCCGGTCAACTTATCCACCTCCAACCTTTGGAGACCAAAGGAGGTATTACAGTGGATGATGGTGCCTGGTTGGGCTGTGGCGTTACCGTATTAAATGGGGTACGGATTGGTAAGGGAGCAGTTATTGGTGCCGGATCTGTTGTCAATCAGGATATACCAGATGGCGCTATTGCAGTAGGAATTCCGGCTCGCGTGATCAAAATGCGTGCCGATTTAGCTCTTAAAGGGGAGAATAACAAACCTAACTCTGTAAAGGCTTGGTTTAGTTTAGGCAATTCCCGTCAAGCCGAAGGTCAGTTAAAAGAAGCGGTAAAAGCTTACCAAAAGGCGATCGCCCTAGAACCAGATTTATTTGAAGCCCATTGTCGCTTAGGAATGGTGCTACAACAACAAGGTGACTTAGAAGCGGCGACTGCTTGCTACCAAAGAGCTTTGGAAATCAATCCTGGGCAAGCAGATGTTTACTTTAATTTAGGCAAGATTCATCAAGAACTAAACAATATTACAGAAGCAATTTCTGCTTATCGTCAGGGTTTAAAGCTGGTTAATCCCCATTATGCCGACTCAATAGCAGCATATGTGGATTGTAAGACAGATGAAGAAATCCAGGCAACACCGCCAATTCCCACAGATGAGGTAATTGTGGGAGAGCATCGATTTCCATCAATTCCTCCAGTCACTAATGATACGGACAAACGACCTTTTTGGAGTGTTGTACTACCGATATACAGTACGGGTAAGCGGAGTAATTACTTACTTGAATGTTTGGTCAGTGTACTGAGACAGTGGACTGGTGAAGAGGAGATGGAAATTGTAGTGATTGATGATGCTAGTCCTATACCTCTAAAAGATTTAATTAGTGAAATTGGTGGGGGAATAATCAAGTATTATCGTAATTCTCAGAACCGGGGAGCATATAGAAATTTTAATACGGCAGTTACAATTAGTCGGGGTCAGTGGATTCACTTACTTCATGATGATGATTATGTGCTTCCGGGTTTTTATAACCGTCTTCGAGAGTCTTTGAAAAAATCTTCATCCTCTGTTGGAGCGGCTTTCACTGGCTACGAAAATGTTAACGAGCAGGGACAGGTAATTTTTTCCCAACAGGTTTATAAACAACAACGAGGGATTGCCAAAGGTTTTGTAGAACGCATTGGAATCGCAAATCCATTAAATATGCCCGCAGTGGTTGTTCGTCGTTCCACTTACGAACATTTGGGAGGATATTTACCTGAATTAAATTATACTGGTGATTGGGAGTTCTATAAGCGTATTACTGCCTTCTATGATTGGTGGTATGAACCGGAAATTTTAGCTCGTTATCGCCAACATTCCCAAAATATTACAACAGACTCCGTGCTTTCCGGATCGAAAGGAACTGATATCCGTAGAGCCATAGAGGTTTCTGAAAAATATTTACCCCATGAAATAACTGTCAAATCTAGAAATTATCACTTTACCTGTTGTTTAAATGATGCGTTAATTCCTCTGAAGAATGGCGAAATGTCTGGGGCACTCCGTTTGCTACAAGAAGCTCTTAAAATTGAGAATTCCCCAACATCTCTAGGAAAGTTATTTGCTTGGCTAACACGGGATGAATTATCTGCTTTGCGTTCGGAAATAGTTTCCAGGTTACTTATGCAGGGGTTGAAGGTATAGGCTCGGAGAAGCAAATTTCTGAGAACAGATGTAGTAATTCACCTTCATCAAAAATGAATAATGAATGGTGCAGCTATGCCGTTATGCCGCTCTCGGCAGGCTGCGCTAACCCACCCTACAATATTTATATTTATTCAAAAATCAATTAAATTTTAACTATGCTAACCATTCCTGAAGCTTTAAAAACAGCAGTTCAACATCATCAAGCTAATCGCTTAAGCCAAGCAGAACAGATATATCGTCAAGTATTAGAATTCATGCCCCTGCAACCCGATGCTTTGCACGGATTAGGTTCGGTGGCACTGCAACAAGGTAAATTCCAAAATGCTGAGAAATTTTTCAACGAAGCAGTAGAAGCACAACCCAACTCCTTCAAACACTGGTTTGCTCTCGGTAACTGCTATCAATCTCAAGCAGAATTTTCTCAAGCTGTGGATGCTTACAAAAAAGCTTTAGGTATGGAGCCGAATTTAGCAGCAATCCACAATAATCTTGGTTACGCTTTGCAAAAATTAGGTAAATACTCCGAAGCAATTGCATCTTATAAAAAAGCTTTGGAACTTCAAGCAGATTGCACCGAAGCCTATGTCAATATCGGAAATGCTCTACATGCCCAAGGAAAACTTTCTCAAAATAAACAATCTCACTACGCCGAATTAAATTATAAGTTGGGTATTGCCCGCAAGCAGGCAGGTGATTTAAATAACGCGAGTAATTACTATCAGCAAGCCATAGCACTACAGCCAGAAAATTGGGAATTTCACCACAGCTTGGGGATAGTTTTGCAGGAACAAGAAAAATTTGCCAAGGCGATCGCATCTTATAATCAAGCTTTAAAACTAAACTCTAAAAACTGGGACACTTATAATCGCTTGGGCCAAATTTACCAAGTTCAAAATAAACTCACAGAAGCACTTGCCATATATCGCCAGGGTTTAAGCTTGCTCAATCCCAACTATGCCAGCGCGATTTCAACAAAGCCAACCTGTAATATACAAATAACGCCTTCGATTCCCCAAGATAAAGTAAAAGTTGGCGCGTATGAATTTCCGGCAATTCCACCTCTGAGAGAATCGGAGAAACCACGACCATTTTGGACTGTAGCGATTCCAATATATAAACGCAAAGACTATATACTTGAATGTCTTGCAAACGTGCTTTTACAATGGTCTGGGGAAGCAGAAATGGAAATTCTGGTCATAGATAATTCCAGTGAATCACCCCTATATGAATTGATCAATTCCTTAGCAGGAGGGATAGTTAATTACTATCGTAATTCAGAAAATATTGGTCCTACCAATAACATGAATGTGGGAATTTCCTTGAGTAGAGGTGAATGGGTTCATGTTCTGCATGATGATGATTCAGTTTGCCCTGGCTTTTATTCTCACCTTCAACAAAGTCTTAAAGACTGCCCTGAGAACATCGGAGCTGCTTGTACTGGGTTTGAATACGTCAATGACTTGAGTAAGACTGTGCGCTTAGGAGAAATTAATTCGGGTGCATACTCTCAGAAAGGGATTTTGCAAAACTGGTTACCGCGCATTGGAGTATGCGGCTTGGTGATGACACCAGCCCTTGTGATTCGTCGAACAACTCATGAGCAATTGGGAGGATATAGCACTGAAATACCCAACATAAATGATTGGGAACTTCACAAACGTATTGCAGTTTTTTATGACTGGTGGTACGAGCCAGAAACTTTAGCTCGTTTTCGCATTCACTCTGATACCGAGACTTCTGAAAGTTGGAATTCTGGAAAAATGGCATTACAGGTTTGCCAAGCCATTGAGATTTCAGATAGCTACTTACCAATAGATTACCGTACAGAAATTACACGATTAGCACGTATCCAAAACTTCAATTACTGCTTAGCTCATTCCTTAATTCCATTAAAAAATAATAATCTGCAAGGTAGCTTAAGCATTCTTGAATCTGCTCTCAAAATTGATAAATCTTCTCAATCTGTAGCTAAATTGTTTAACTGGCTGACTCAAAATGATGCATTACCCATAAGAGAAGCCATAGCATCCAACTTGATTGCTCTTAATATTTGAGACTTAATCCTAAACAATTAGGAATGGCCGCAACTGGCATATTTCCCTCGTAGGGTGCTTGTACACTGACTGATTTTCCAACGAAATAATGAGGCAATGAGTGTACGGCACCAACCGAGGTTTTGTGACAATTGCGTAAATCCTAAACAATAAAATCAGTAATTAATTAAAACAAAGGAAGAAGGAAGAAGGAAGTTAGAAGTTGGCTGGAATATCTATGGGGATTTAAACACGCCAGTTCCTACAACGGAGGAAACCTCCGTGCACGCCGGACTGGCTCCCCAACCCAATTCGTTCACCTTTGAGCGGTGGGGAATTCAACCCATCCGCAAGAAGTTAAACCGGAGAATTATATTTTTGATTTAACTTC
>JBCBQE010000271.1:0-7941 GCA_039820385.1 Cyanobacteria bacterium J06635_10 | reverse complement strand
CCCATCTCACTTCCTTAACTTTATGTAAACGGTGATGGCACTCATCACAAATTAATGTTGCTCCTTAAAATTACTTCCAATACATTTCTAATTGATAGAATATCTTAATATATATCCTTTTTCAAGAATTATTTTTATTATTATTCTTACACCGAATATTTTGTTTGTTACACTGCTTACTTTGATAAAAATTAACATCCCATCTGTGTATGCAAGTTTAATTGGATTTTCTTGGTCGTTGATTGAACTAATATCATCAGTATCATCTATAATCTTTGCAATATGGATATACCGTATTCATGTAGATTTAAAAAATCTATTTCCAGATTATCCTATTACACCAGGAGGTGCATTAGTTCGTATTATGATTCCTTTTTATAATATTATTTGGGTATTTTCATCTATGACAAGTACTTTTACTGATTTTTTTACTTTTACGAGAAAAGAATTAAAAAAACTGACCAAATGGGTGTTTTACAGTTTTTTATTGAGCCTCATTTTGATTATTATTTTACGTAGTTTCCGTGAAGAAATAGAATCTATACTGCTGGTTATTGGTAATTTAGGTTGGACAGTGGTTATTTTGGAACTAACAAAAACTATGCAAAACGCTGTAACTCAAAAAGCCAAGCAGGAGTTTGAGTAATATTAAACTACTCCTATGTCGTTATAAGATTAACAAGTTAAGACTAACTTGTTTATTTTACTTTCAAAAATTCTGGATATATAATCGGCATTAATTTATCAAGAGTTAAACCAATCATTCTAGTACCATTAGCATAATGCCATAATTGTTCAATTTCATGGACATTATTGTTTTGTACTGCTTTGAGTTGTTGCCAAATTTTATTCTTCTTAAGTTGCTCGGATAAAGTCGTTTTTCTTGAAAAACTTGAAGAATATGTTTGAACAAAAATTATATCGGGATTGACTGACAAAATTTTTTGCAGCGAAACATTTGTTAAACCTGGTTCCATATTGTAGCCTTTAGGTTCCAACCAAGGATAATGGCTAAATTGTTGAATAATGCTACCAAAAGTTCCAATATTTGTTTCGATTATAAATTTACCACTCAAACGGTTAATTTTTGAACCTCCCATAAATAAAACTGTTTTGTAAGCCGATTTAGGAATAGTATTGCGATACATTTCCAAACGTCTCTGAAAATTCGCAATCGCAATTTCTGCTCTATCAACTCGATTCGTTAAGTAAGCAATGTTCCGCAATCTTTGTAATGCAGCATTATACCCATTTCCACCCATCAGATACAGTGGGATTTCACGACCAAAAAGTTTGCGATAAAATCGATGGGGAAACGTCCAACCAATGACTAAATCTGGTTTGAGACTGCGAACAGCTTTGATATTAGGAATCATCCAGGAACCTAAAGGTACAAATTTTTGAGCTAAATCACCATAAAACTCTGGTTGTGTTGCAATACCTTTTGTAAGATACCCAACAGGTTCTAAGTCTAATTCTCGCAAAATATCTAAACCGGATGATGTTAAACAAGCAATACGTTTTGCACTTTGAGCAAGTTTGACTTCCACCCCAGTAAAATCAACTGTACATAGGTCACTCATATTGTCTTCAGAATTTACTTTGAGGATTATTAAATAATTGTAGAATTTGATAACAAACTTGTTTCAATAGTTCTTGAGCTTCTGATTTAGGTTTGCATACTCCCGAAAATTCCCAAGATTCAATAGTGGAAAATTGCCATTGCTCTTGATACGCTTCATAACCTAAAAGCTCTATTTCCACAGCCTTATAAACTTTATCTTTAGAGTCAATTCTAACCTGCATCAAGATGCTACAACACTGACAGCAAAAATTAGGATTGCCAAAATGAAAGCCAATATCAATAGAGTTAGGATCGTTGAATTGTTTTGTTTCATCGTTTTTAGCCCAAGGTTTTAAATCAGCAAAGCATTCGGGAAACTCCGATGTAAACAAATACACAATAGCTTCAATCTTACTAATCATCGTTAAATTTCTGATTTGCTCGAAGGCATTCATTCTTACTTACTCCTTAAAACTAGATAGGGGAGCAGGGGGAGCAGGGGGAGCAGGGGGAGCAGGGGGAGAAAAGAATTTTTAGCTTGTACGATACACCCCTCAAAGTTGACGCAGGTGGAGTACTACGTTCTCAAATCATTGGCAATTCTTACAATACAACCTGATAACGCCATCCTAAAATTATTGATAATAAATATCAACAGCTGTGATATATTATTTTCTAGTAAGAGATTTAAGGAAGCATTCCATTATGATAAGCAAGTACTCAGAAGAATTACGAAATACCGCTAAAGCTATGGTTGCTGAAGGTAAAGGTATTTTGGCTATGGATGAGAGTAATGGAACTTGTAATAAACGTTTTGAAAAGCTAGGTATCGCAACAACGGAAGAGAATCGCCGCGCTTATCGCGAATTAATCTTAACTGCTCCCGATTTAGGCAAATATATCAGCGGAGCGATTTTATATGATGAAACTATTCGCCAATCAACAGCGAATGGTGTATCTTTCGTCAAAGTGATGCAAGATTCTGGAATGATTCCTGGAATCAAGGTAGATACGGGTGCTAAAGATTTAGTCCTACGTAATAACGAAAAGGTAACAGAAGGTCTAGATGGTTTGCGCGATCGCATTGCCGAGTACTATGAAATGGGTGCGCGTTTTGCGAAATGGCGTGCTGTAATCACCATTGGAGAAGGTATTCCCAGCGATGGTTGTATAGAGGCTAACGCCCATGGTTTAGCTCGTTATGCTGCTTTATGTCAAGACGGTGGTTTAGTACCAATTGTTGAGCCTGAAGTATTAATTGATGGAAACCATAGCATCGAACGTTGTTATGAAGTGACAGAAAAAACCTTGCATGAAGTATTTCGTCAGTTGGCTGTACAGAATGTTGCTTTTGACCAAATGATTCTTAAACCCAGTATGGTTATTTCTGGTGCAGACTGTTCAACTCAAGCAAATGTAGAACAAGTAGCTACAGAAACAATTCGCTGTTTACTAAATACCGTACCTCCTGCTGTACCGGGAATTGCTTTCTTATCTGGGGGACAAACTAAAGAAAAATCCTCAGCACATCTTAACTATATGAATGCCAATTTTAGGTCTCAATGTCCTTGGAGAGTTACTTTCTCTTATGCTCGTGCTATTCAACAACCTGCATTAGTATAGATTTTGTTGGTTCAAGACTAATTGGTGCAAGCTGATTTTCCATAAATAAATATATCCTCCTTAATCATAAGCGGTAAAGGGTAATTTGATTACTCATTACCGTTTTTCTGGAACGTGAAAGGTAGAGAGTTAGTACCACCGGAGTGAGGAGTGAATTTAAGAAAGGTCTGCATGTGAGAATATCATCCCCAATTCCCCAATTTCCTCTTCTACAAATCCTCCAAAATATCATCCAATTCATCTTGACTTAATTCCATTTGCGGAAAATCAGAAGGTGTATAACCACCAATTTCATTGGAGCAAAGTTGAATCAAATTACTCAAAGCTGTTTTATATTGTTCGGTAAGATTAATAATAGTATTTTGACGATGAACTGCTTGGGAATAAATCCAATCTAAGCGTAATTTACCTCCGCTAATAATACTATTAATTTCTATCAAAATATCTCGATTACCCCGTTTGCTCCGAGCTACACCTGTAGATTCTGTTGCTGGTTTGATCGAGGATGATTCTGCGAACACTCCATCAACTTGACCTAAATAATTAAACCGAATTTGTGGAGAAATCGCGCTTAGTTGTGTCTGTATTTCTTGATTACTTAAATATCGTAAAATACCATAATCAATTCCTCGGTTAGGAATTTTTCGTAATTGTTCTTTAACTGTTTTAAGAGCAGAGATAGCATCTTTTTGTAAATATTTTATCTCATCCACATCTAACCAAACTGGAAACATGGTAGTAAACCAACCCACGGTACGAGATATATCTATTTCATTAAATAAATCTTCTCTTCCATGTCCTTCTAAATCAATTAGTAATCGTTTTTCACCAGTCCAGTTTTCAAAGGTTTGTACTAGTGCTGTTAGCAATACATCATTAATTTGGGTTTGGTAAGAATAGGGTACTTGTTGTAATAAAGCTTGTGTTTCTTCAATTGTGAAAGTAATTGAAACTGTATCTGTTGTCGCAACGGTATTATTTCCCTGTGGATAATCTACTGGTAAGGAAATTTTTGGAATTTGAGAGATATTTTGCCAGTATTCTATTGTTTCTTTTGAGATTTGCGAAGAATAATTTTGTAGAGAATTAGCCCAAACTTTAAAAGATGTAGTTTTCGGTGGTAGTTGAATTTTTTTATCTGAACTTAATTGTTGAAGAATCGTTTGTAAGTCAGATAGAAGAATTCGCCAAGATATTCCATCGATAACTAAATGATGAATTACAAATAGCAAGCGATTGGATTTATGATTACCTAGTTTTAAAAATCCTACACGTACTAATCCGGTTGCTAGATTAAGACTGGTTTGTAAATCTGTTGCTGTTTTAGTTATTGTTGATTTTTGCTGTTCTTCATTTAAGGCTGATAAATCAAATTGTAATAACGGAATTTGGTTATTTATATAATTATCTACATCAGCATTAATTTGTTGTACACCAGATTCTGTTTTTCTAAATTGCAAACGCAATGCGTCATGATGTACTAAAAGCTTCTGTATACTTTCCTCAATCCATGCAAAAGGAATCGATTTATCAATCTCAAGCATAATTGATTGATTCCAATGATGAGAATCCGCGAAACTTTGAGCAAAAAACCAGTGTTGAATTGGCGTTAACGGTAAAATACCAGTTACATTTCCTTGTTCTGCATTTACAGAAACAGTATCCGCAACTGCTGCTAATTCGGCAATTGTTTGATATTGAAATACTTGCTTAGGTAAGAAACGTAAACCCGCTTGACTAGCTTTAGCAATAACCTGTATTCCCAATATCGAATCACCACCCAATTCAAAGAAATTATCATGAATTCCCACCGATTCAATACCAAGTAATTGACTCCAGATTTGTGCTAATAATTGTTCTTTTACCGTTCTTGGTTTTACATTATTAGCATTATCTTTATTTTGATTATTTAATTTCTCTTTATCTGGTTCCGGAAGAGCGCGACGATTAATTTTACCATTAGGAGTTAATGGCATTTCTTCCAACATCATAAAGATAGCTGGAATCATATAATCGGGAAGTTTTTCTTGAAGAAAGCGACGTAATTGAGTTGAAAAATTATCTTGATTGACTGTATTTTTTAAAACAAAATAAGCAACTAAACGTTTATTACCTAATGTATCTTCCCAAATTTTAGTAACAGCTTGATAAATTTGAGGATGTTGATTTAAAACGCTTTCAATTTCTCCTAACTCAATTCGGAAACCGCGAATTTTTACTTGATTATCTAAACGTCCGAGATATTCAATTTTTCCTGATGGTAAGTAACGTGCTTTATCGCCGGTTTTATATAGACGTTTGAACCTCACCCCGCGCTGTCGCGCACCCCTCTCCCAAGTTGGAAGAGGGGAAGTTCTTACATCACCCCTCTCCCAAGTTGGAAGAGGGGAAGTTCTTACATCACCCCTCTCCTTGTCAAGGAGAGGGGAAGGGGGTGAGGTTTTAAACGGGTTGGGAATTAATTTTTCTGCGGTTAATTCTGGTCGATTTAAATATCCTCGCATTAAACCTGCACCACTAAGATACAATTCACCGGGAACACCTATAGGAACTTGTTGAAGATGAGTGTCAAGAATGTAGGTTTGAGTATTCGCAATGGGACAACCTATGGTTGGAGACTGGTAGTTGGTAATTGATTCTTCTTTTCTTTTGCCTCTTGCCTCTTGCCTCTTGTCTTCGTATACTAAAGCATAAGTCGAATAAGTCGTATCTTCACTCGGACCGTAAAGGTTATAAATATTTTGAATCTGGGGATGTTGTTGGAGTTGTTCTACTAAACTTTGCTGTAAAGCTTCTCCTGCTAGGTTAATGGTGTTAACTGAGTTAGGAATGACTTTTAGTCGAGATAATTGTGCGATCGCACTGGGAACTGTATTAATTAAAGTAATTGAATCTGCTGTATTCAGGTAAGGAAGTTGTAAAGCATTTTCCGCTAGAATTACTTTTCCACCCCAGGATAATGGTACAAATAATTCAAAGACGGATAAGTCAAAACAAATTGAAGTTGATGCGAGTACTCCTGCAATTTGTGTATCGGTGAAGACATCCCTCGACCAATGAATTAAAGTTGTAGCGCTAGCATGGGTAATTGCTACACCTTTGGGTTTTCCGGTGGAACCCGAAGTATAAATAATATAAGCTAGATTTTCAGGTTCTACTTTTACATCAATACACGTACTACTTTCTTGAGCTATTTGATTCCAGTCAGTTGTCAGATGAACAACATTTAAAGATTCAGAGTCGGGAATTTCAAATTCGGAATTCTGAATTAAAACAGATACCCCAGCATCTGCGAGCATATAGGTTAATCGCTCTTGGGGATATGCTGGATCTAAAGGAACATAGGCTCCACCAGCTTTGAGAATACCCAATAATCCAATCACCATGTCTATACGACGTTGGACACAGATTCCGACTCGCTTTTCTGGTTTTACTCCCAGTTTGATTAAATAACGAGCGAGTTGATTGGATCGAATATCTAATTCTTGATATGTAAGCTGTTGATTTTCATCTACAATTGCAATGCTATCGGGGGTTTTCTCAACTTGTGCAGCAAATAGCTGATGAATAGTAGTTTGAGGATACTCAACAGTGGTTTGATTCCATTCAACAAGTAATTGCCCCTCTAATGTAGTTAATAAAGGAAATTCATACAGCTTTTGTTGAGGATTTGCAACTATCCCTTGTAACAAAACTTGCCAATGTCCGATCGTGCGTTCGATAGTACTGGCTGCGAATAAATCTCGGTTATACTCAAAACTACCAATTAACCCGTTTGCTGTTTCGCTCATAGATAGCGTTAAATCAAATTTAGCTGTACCGCTATCGCTAATAATTGGACTCCAGCTTAAACCCTCTAACGTCAAAGCTTGGATAGGAGCATTTTGTAAAAGGAACATCACCTGAAATAAAGGTGTATAACTCAGAGAACGCACTAATTCCAATTCATCAACTAACTGTTCAAAAGGTAAATCTTGATGAGCATAAGCACCTAATGCTGTATCTTTCACCCGTCGCAAAAGTTCGTTAAAACTGGGATTTCCCGATAAATCGCTGCGGAAAGCAAGGGTATTCGCAAAACAACCAATTAACCCTTCTAATTCACTCCGTTGACGATTGGCGATCGCACTTCCAACGACAATATCTTCACTACCACTATAGCGATATAGTAAGGTTTGGAATGCAGCTAATAAGGTCATAAAAAGCGTACATCCCGATTTCTGACTCAACTGTTTTAAAGCTTGAGATAAATCATATGGTAATTCAAATCTTATACTTCCACCTTTTGCAGTTTGTACGGCAGGACGGGGATAATCTGTAGGTAATTCTAATAAATTGGGAGCATTTTTTAACTGAGTAAGCCAGTAATTTAACTGATTGTCTCGCAATTCTCCTTGAAACCAATTTCTTTGCCAAGCTGCGAAATCAGCATATTGAATTGGTAATTCATTTAACCTCACCCCGTCCTTACGGACACCCCTCTCCTTATCAAGGAGAGGGGAATTTAACCTCACCCCGTCCTTACGGACACCCCTCTCCTTAACAAGGAGAGGGGACGGGGGTGAGGTTTCCTCTTGATATAAAATTCCCAATTCTCGTACCAAAATCCCCATTGACCAACCATCTGCAATAATATGATGCAATGTGATGAGTATTATATGATTTTGAGAATTGAGACGTATTAATTTGACTCGTAATAAAGGAGGTTTATCAAGTTGAAAAGGTTGTTGTGCTTCTTCTCGTGCAATTTTTTC